>JBDHHL010000142.1:9919-13745 GCA_039589375.1 Gemmatimonadota bacterium
CGGCCAGCACGCCGGAGGTGTCCAGCTGGGCCGCGAGCCTGTCGGGGTCGCCGCTCATCATGTAGTACCACCCCACTGCGGCACGAAGGGCCGGAGACTGCGGTGCCGGGGCATCTTGGCTCACCAGTCGCTCGAGCGACCGCGCAGCGCTTTCTTCGCTTCCGTAACCGGCGATGTAGAACAGAAGCCGGTTTATGTCCATGGATGAAGATGTCGGTACCAACTGCTCGGCATCTTGATTGGCCTGCACCGCGGCGGCCGGGCGCCCACGCCAGATAGCGATGGGAATCACGTAGGAGTCGAGGGCGCGAAAACGGTCGGCGACTGAATAGCGCGGAGCTGCTAGCTCTTGTGCCAGCAGCGCGGCCAGCGGGGCAAGCCGCGGCCTGCCCCACAGCATAATCATAGCGTTCTGTAGCACGCCCCATTCCTGGTCGGCCAGCGAACGCAGGGCGGCCAGGGAGTCCTCGGCCGAGCCGCGCACCAGGTCCCGCGTGATGCGTAGCGCCAGTCCGTGACGGCTGGTCGAGTCGTAGGAGAGATAGAGGCGAGCGTAGCGGTCGAAACGCTCCAGCTCGTCCATCTCGAGCGAGTACTCCAGCGGGTGCAGCACCGCGGGCAGGTACGAGGAGTCGAGGGCGATCGCGTGATCGAACTGCTCCAGCCTGTCGCGCACCGAGATGCTGACACGGTATCCGATGTGGTAATAGGCTTCGCCCAACAGATACCAGGCCTTCGGATCGTCGGGATAGAGCTCGGTCAGCTCCTGCGCCCGTTCGATCGCCTCCGTCAGCTGCTGGTCCAGCAGGTAGCTCACCTCCACCAAGGCACGTTCTCGTGGTGGCAGAGCGTGGGCCATGCGGACGGCGCGGGCCTGTGCGGCCACTGATGTCGGGTGCCCGATATGGTGTAGCCAGCCGTAGGCGTGGGAGAGGCCGTGGGCTGCGAGCGCGAAGGTCGAGTCGGCGTCCAGTGCACGTTGAAACGCCTCGATCGCCCGTTCGGTGTGCACACGGCGTAGAGCTTGCTCACCGTCGAGATATGCCCTTACCGCTTCGAGTGGGTGAGCAGACAGTGCACGGACCGATGCACGGAGTCCCTCCTCCTCGCCGAGCTCGCGCAACAACTCGACGCTGAGCCGGTCCACCAGCGTGAGGATGCTGTCGGGAGAAGCGGCGAGGCTGGCTAAGCCCAGCGTCTCGCCGCTCGACGTCGAGTGGAGCGACGCGTCGATGCGGACCTGACGGCCCAGCCCGACGACCTGGCCGCTGATCGCCCAGCGCGCGCCGAGGCCTCGGGCGACGGCGATTGCCTCTGCCTCCGTCGCTTCTCTCTCACCGATGCGGCTGCGCCAGCGACTCAGCACCGTGCGCGTGTCGATGGTGTGCAAGTCGGCGACGTCGTCGAGGTCCTTGCTGAGCACGACCATCAAGCCTTCGCGCCACAGCTCCAGCTCGGGTCCGCTGACACCGAACGGAAGGACGGCCAGCGACTTCATCGTTGGGTCGACCACCGGCGGTGCGTCGTCCCGGTCGAGCAACGTGAGGGCGAAGCCGGCGATCACCAACACTGCGGCCACAGCGGCGGCGCCGAGCAGTGCTCGGGACCACATCGAACGCGGGGGCGGTTTGGCCGCTTCCTCCGGCAGGCGTGCTCCGGGCTCCGCCGCCGGAGCGACGGCCGTCGCGCCTTCGATGATCGCCGTGGCGACGACTACGGTGAACCCGATGAGCAGCAGGACGATGGCGGCCGGGAAGAACCAGGCCGGCAGCGCCAGCTTGTCGATGAAGACGTCGGTGATCTCGAGAATGAGCCAGGATGCGGCGAGGTAGATCGCCAACACCTGGACCAGCCTGCGCTGGCGGAACCAGCGAAGCAGGCGATCGAAGCCTTCCCCTTCGGACGGCATCAGACGAGCCTCCCTGCGGGTGTGTAAGGGGAGCGGCGCCGCGGCTGGGCGCCGCAGTCCGTGGGGCAATCTAGGACCGGCCGCTCGGCTCGATCAAGCGGGACGGGCACGACACACGCGCTCGTTGCCCGCATTCCGCCGACTTCCCATCTTGTAGGAAGCCCAACCATCAGCCCTCGGAGCCTCCTCGACAGCGGGAGGAGTCCATGTCCCGTCTCAAGCGCCTGATTCACGAGATCCACCAGCGCTCGCTCTGGCAGATTCTACTGATCTACATCGGCGTGTCGTGGGGCGTGCTCGAAGCGGCGGACCTGTTCGCGGAGCGGCTCGGACTGGCCGACTGGCTGTTCTGGGTGGCTCTCGGCCTGCTGGTCACCGGGCTGGTCATCCTGCTGGTCCTGGCCTTCCTGCCGGAGCCCGCAGTACCGCCCACCGAGCAACATGAGTTGCACTTAGTCGGCGCGCGTCGCGCCCCCCTGCTAACGTGGCGGAGGGCCGCGACGACCTTCGTGGTAGCGCTGGCGGCCTGGGGCGTCGTGGCGACGGGTTGGCTCCTGTTTGGCAGAACGGAATCAGCGAGCTACGGGGAACGACCGTCCATTGCCGTGCTACCGCTGGTCAACAGAAGCGGACTCGAAGACGACAGGTATTTCACCGACGGCGTCCACGACGAGATCCTGACCCAACTCTCCAAGATCAGCGGGTTGAGCGTGAGGGCTCGTACGTCCGTGATGGAGTACCGTGACAGTCCGAAGAACATTCGTCAAATCGGCGAGGAGCTAGATGCCCGCTTCCTCGTGGAAGGGGGCGTGCAGCGAGCTGGAGCGAATGTACGGATCAACATCCAGCTTGTTGATTCCCAGACCGACGAACATGTCTTTGCCGACACCTACGACCGCGAGCTTTCGCTCGAGAACCTGCTTGCAGTGCAGCGGGAGCTAGCCCTCCGTATCGCCGACGCCTTGAAAGCAACGCTTACTGTGCAGGAGCGCGAGCAGATAGAGAAAGTGCCGACCGAGAATCTCGAGGCGTACGACCACTACCTGCTCGGCATGGAGTACTGGGGGCGCCTGACGACCGAGCTGGACGACTTCCAAAACGCACAGATGATGTTCGAGCGGGCCGTTGAACTCGATCCTCGCTTCGCCCTGGCCTATGCGAGGCTGTCGAGACTTCATACCAGCTTCTACTGGTTCGCTCTTGATCGCTCCGAGGAGCGCGCCAGGCTGTCATTGCAGGCAGCGGAGCGGGCGCTTCAGATAGACGCCGATCTCGCCGAAGGACACCTGGCCCTCGGCCTCTACTACTACCAGGTCCACCGCGACTACGAGCGGGCGCTCGAAGAGTTTGCCATCGCGGAACGCGGTCTACCCGGGGAAGTGACGCTGCTGCATTGGCGAGGGATGATCTGGCGGCGCCAGGGTAAGTTTGACGAGGCGTTGGCCAGTTTGGAGCGGGCCGCAGCGCTGAACCCGAGGTCGCTCGGCACGCTGAGCCAGCTTGCTTCCACCTACTCCCACCTCCGCCGCTACGAGGAGGCGGAGGCCTACTATGACAGGGTGCTCGCCCTCCGGCCCGACTATGTGGAGGCGGCTGTGCTCAAAGCCCTTGTTTCACTCCGGGGCAGGGGAGACACGCGACCGGGTCGGGCGCTCGTCCAGGGAGTCCCTCCCGGCGTCGACCCTTCGGGCTTCGCTACCGGCATGCGATTTTTTATGGACTATCTGGATCGGGACTACGCGTCCGCGCTCGAAGTTCTGGTGGCCTCCGAGCTCGACTACTTCGAGCTGCAAGATCTCTATGCTCCGAAGACACTACCGATGGCGGCATGCTACGCGAAGATGGGGGAGGCGGACCGGGCCCGGGCCGCGGCTGATTCGGCGCGCCGCGACATCGAGGCGCGGCTCGTCGAGGGGC
>JBDHHL010000143.1:0-9836 GCA_039589375.1 Gemmatimonadota bacterium
TGTGGACGGAGAGCGCGAGGCACCAGGTCGGGGAGCGGAGAGCAGAGAGCGGGAACGATCGGAAACGTGTCAAAGGGCCAGCCTCGCTGAGTGGACAACCGCCCCCAGCATGGCACGTCCCTTGTAATTTTCGCCTGACTTAGGCATCTTCGTCGGTCCTCGTTCGTGCGGTCAGCAAACTGAAGAGCCCACGGCCGGCTCCAAGCCCCAAGCCTGGTGGGACTCGAACAGACGAGCCCGTCTGTTCTGGGTCCTCGCCGTCTATTCGGGCGCGTCGTTCGGCGTGCTCGAGGCCGTGGACCTCTTCGTAGTACAGCTCGGTCTCCCCGACCGAGCCTTCCTCGCTGCGCTGATCCTCCTGCTTGGACCACCCGTCGTGGTAGCTACCGCCTTCGCACGGAACGGTTCCACGGCAATAACGTTCAGAAGCAACAGAAGGGGGGACTACAATGCGCTCCACGAGAATTCGTTTACCGGGTCCGTTGTTTTGCATCCTCGTTCTCGGGCTCACAGCATGCGGTGAAGGCATTCAGACGATTGAGGGAGACTGTGGCAGCCTTTACGATGGAGAAGTCTGTACCTGGGCCGCCCTCTCCGGCGACAGGGTAGTCGAGTTCGGTGCCACGGTGCCCATCCGGGCAATCGAGAGTGCGCCGCTTGACCTCGAAATGGTTTTCCCACCAAAGCCAGTTGCGGTCATTCCTCTGCCGGAAGAGGTGGCAGCGGCGACGGGGTTCAATCATCTCATGATCAACTGGGAGCCCCACGGCCATCCGCCGGCCCTGTTCGCGGTACCGCATTTCGATTTCCACTTCTACACGGTGGATCCAGCGGTCGTGGCGGCCGTGGATTGCAGCGACGTGAGCAAACCGGCACAACTCCCCGAGGGCTACGCGCTGCCGGACATCACGATACCGGGACTCGGCGAGCTCGTAGGCTTGTGTGTTCCGGGTATGGGAATGCACGCGATGCCGGCGGATGAGATCGATCAGATCGAACCATTCGGTGCGTCGATGCTCGTGGGTTACTACGAAGGGGACGTGGTCTATGTTGAACCGATGATCGCCCGCACGAAGTTGTTGGCGGCCGAAGGATTCACCATGGAGGTTCCCGTGGTAGCCACAGCGGGGGCGAGCGTGCGGTGGCCGTCGCATTTCGAAGCAGTGTACGACGAATCGACGCAAGCTTATCGGTTCGCATTCGGGTTTGAGGGAGACTAGTAGGGTGTTCTCGCGACCACTCTCTAAGGATGTTGCTGCAAACCCCGGGCTATCAATCGCCAACCCACCAGTTGGCAAGGAGCGACACGGTATGGCAAGCACGAGCGACGTTCTCGGTCACCACCTGCAAGCCTTCGGCGACGGCGATCTCGATGAGATCATGGCGGACTTCACGGATGAGTCGGTGTTGTTCACACCCGGCGGGCCTCTGAAGGGGTTGGATGCCATCCGCGAGCTGTTCGTCGGTATGTTCGAGGAGTTTGGCAAGCCCGGCATGTCCTTCGAGATGCTGCAGCAAGATGTGGAAGGGGACTGTGCCTACATCGTGTGGAAGGCGGAGACCGCAGATAACGTCTATGAGGTCGGCACCGACACCTTCGTCGTGCAAGGCGGCAAGATCACGTACCAAAGCTTTTGCGGTAAGATCGCGCCGAAGGGTTGAGGCGTGGCAGAGTTCTGATTGCCGACTGTCTGCTCTAACGGATTCCGGTCTTCGCTGCGCCGTCTTTGCGTAGTGACAAACGTAGCGCCGGTACAGTCAGCGTAGGTGTCCAAGGGTCAGCGCAGAAACGTCGATGTCAGCGCGCATCGGAGCTGGTGCGCGCTGATATCCGGCTTTGGGAGCAGGATGTCCCCGGTGCGAGGCTCACGCCGCCTTGGATCTCACACCAGCGCACCATTCGTAAGCGAGTGCGCCCGTGAACACACCGACCGCGCCTAAAAGGCCGACGAGCAGGACCTCGTGCAGTACACCGGCGAACTCGATCACGAAAAAGAGGTGAAACCAGGTCCAGCTGTGCCCAAAGATTCCAAAGGCGAAGAAGGCAACCCGCGCCCAAGTGCTTTCGAAAGGCAGCCCTGCCCGCAGGACCACATACATCCCCCCAACCCACGCCCCGAGCCCGGCGAGCACTGCGATCTGCGGCGGCGTCGTCGGGACGAGCAACAGACCCGACGTCGAACCAACGAGGTCGGCGAGGAGCGTGGCTCCCAACACGTGAACCGCCACGAATCCGATGGCCACGAAGAGAACGGCTGACCACGGCTTCGACATGACGTGCTCCGACTTCGGAACATCGCGTCCCACCGCCAAGCCAATGAGCCATCCAGCGACCGCTAACGGAATTAGATCCACGACGCCGTTCAAGAGTTCCGCACCAAGCGTCGTCCCCAAAAACGCCCAGCCGGTGAGGAATCCAAACGACCACACGACACCGAGCGACGCTCCGAATGCCAAACCCTTGACGCCGCCGCGTCCCGGCCAGCGCTGCTGTACAACGTTGAAGAACACGGCCATCAGGACGAGTGCCACCGTGATGTAGCCCAGCGCTAAGGGATCGCGCATTCCGGCGTCAACGAACCAGCTGCGCTCGAGATAGCGGGTAAGGCTCTCGGGCGGAAAGTAATCGAGGGTTGGGAACATAAGCCGGATCATTCCCCAACCGGCGAGCGTCACGATGATCGCAGCACCAGCGTGCACGATTTGCCGTTTCTTCAACATCATTTTACCGTGCCCCTTTTCGCCGTGCGGTCGAGGTTCCAGCCAGGCACCGTGACAAATTGCCGAGATGGATATCGCATGGGCAACTCCGGGAGCCCGGTTCTAAGTCACGGATGCAGTGAGCGTTGCAGAGCGGCTCTGCGCGACAGAATTCGATCCATCGGGCGAGGACGGTCTTCTCGAGCTAGTCGCGGCCTGGCTGCGGGAGGTATGGAGATCGTATCTTGGCTGTCGGCTAGTGGACGGGCCATCCAGTTTTACGCTGAGTTAGACGGGCGCGTTTGTTGAGGGGGATAGTGGGTCTCGCCGATTACTTCCATTCCGTGGCAACTGGTCCGAAGCGCCGACGAGATCTCTTGACGCCGCTCGGACTCGTGATCTTCGGAAGCACAATTGCGGTCGTGATCGTCGGCGGCCTCTACACGGACCGTTGGTTGGGACTCCCTACGCTCATGCCAGGCATCGTCGGCGCAGTGGTCGGCGCTCTTCTTTTCACTGCAGGCGCATCGCTGTGCGGTTGGTGCGTCGCTCGCTTCTTGAAGGCGCGGGGAACGCCCGTGCCGCTGAATCCTCCCGCTGAGCTGATCGTGAGCGGGCCATACGCGTGGGTTCGCAACCCGATGCTCACGGGTGTCTTCGGAGCCCTCGTTGGCCTGGGGTTGCTACTCCATTCCGTTGGCATCGCCTTGATATGGACGCCGGCCTACGCGCTGGTGCATATGGCCGAGTTGAAGTGGGTTGAGGAGCCGGAGCTAGCACGGCGGTTCGGGTCCGCCTATGCGGACTACCGGGCGCGGGTCCCGATGTTCATCCCCCGTCTGCGGCGCTACCGGGGCCCGAAGCGCTCCGTCTGACACGCGTTAGGGTCCGTCACTCACTCGATTCCATCGCGCCAACGGCTGCCATCAGCTGGAAGGTGAGTGTCCCACCATGCCCGCGCGACCTCGTTAGTCCAGTCGCCGCAATCGCAGGACGCCAGGCGTGCCCCCAGTTCGGCCGCAGTCTGTGGTCGGCCCGACGGATTCTTGGCGAGACAGCCCATAATGATCCCGTCGAGTTCCGCTGGTATGTCCAGTTCTGATCGTTCGGATGGCGGTACGGGCTCCTTATTGACGTGGGCGACAGCCATAGCCAGCGACCCTTCCGCATGAAAGACAAACTGGCCGGTGAGCAGCCAGTAGCCGACGCAGCCGAGGCTGTAGAGGTCCACCCGGTGATCGGAGGGCTCGCCGGTGACGAGTTCGGGTGCCATGAAGGCCGGAGTTCCCAACACGGCCTGCTCCGTAGTGAGGGCCAGGCTCTTGCCTTCTGTATCCGTCCATTTCACCAGACCGAAGTCCAGGACCTTGACGAAGTCGGTCCGTTGTCCGAGCCGGCATGCATAGATGTTGGCGGGCTTGATATCGCGGTGTATGAGACCGTTCACGTGGGCATCGGCGAGGGAGTCGCAGACCTGTTCCAGTAAGAAGGCGACACGACCGGGTTGCAGCGGTCCGAATTGTTCGACCAGTCTCTCGAGGTCGAGCCCCTCGAGTAGCTCCATGACATAGTGGAAGGTCCCGTCCCCGGCGACCCCGAAGTCGTAAAGCTCCACGGTGTGAGGCGAGCGGAGACTGGCCGTGGCCTGGGCTTCCAGCTGGAAGCGGTCGACTACCGAGGCCTCCTCTGCGCCCATCGCAGGCGTCAGCCTCTCGGGACGGATCAGTTTAATCGCTGCCGGCCGGACCAGCATGTTATGGCTGGCGCGCCAGACTTCGCCCATGCCGCCGCTGCCGATCTGTTCCTCGAGCACGTAGCTCCCGAGCCGCTGAGCCTCCTGCGCCTGTCTTCTGAGCCGGTACATCATGCGGGCGAGGATGACAGCGAGGGCCGCAGCGATGACGCTGGGCACGGTGAAGTCGAGATAGGCGATCAACGGTGCGTCGGGCAAGTCGAACCACTTCGTTCCCAAGTAGAGAACCAGAGGCGGTATCGCGGAAAGGAAGAGCGCACGGCCGATCTGTCGTCGCCAGGGGATAGCGATGACGATGGGGACCAGCAGGATCCACATGCTGACCCAGGGGACGCCATCGAGTCGGCGACCGTCGGTCCACCAGGCGGCGCTCACCTCGCCCGCGGCGATGATGGTGGTGATTGTGAAAACGTAGGCAATGGTGATGCCCAGTTGGACCTGCCATGGAATCTTCCGGATCCTGAACAAGAGGAGCAGCAAGATCGATGGTGGGACCGTCCAAGGCGGGTATATACCTCGGAACGCGTTAGGTACGCCGACTTGATCGCGACTGGTGAAGAAGTCGGGGGAGATCTGGTATACGATGAAGCCGACGAACAACTGAAACACCCACAGCCCGATGAGCGCCAACGCCATCAGCCGGACCCGAGCGATGGGCAGCTGCCAATCGCTCGTCGCTGCCATGCCGCCAGGTCCGGATGAATGAAGTGCGGCGCGAGCGAGGAGTCTCTTGCGTGGTGTGGCCATGGGTTCTACTGATGGGCATGACAGCTTGCCAGCGCAAGTGATACGTGGCCAACAGTCAGCGCAGAATCGTCTAAATGAGCGCGGATCAACGAAGGCGTTGCCACTCGTCTGGCTGGGCCGCATGTTTCTCGGAAGCCCACCCCACCTCGACATGCGACTAGCCTAATCACGCCTCGGCGGAGGCAGGCTTATGTCTTGTCTCAAGTGGCCCGTCCCCGATACCCGGAAGCGTTTGCCCTGTCCGGCGCTGCACCAACAACCCCGGTTGCAGTGGTTGAGGAAAGCAGTGAGTACGCCCCCGCCAAATGTCTTGGGCGGTGCTACTGTTCTGCTTCTGTGCGTTTCCCCGGTCGCGGCACAGAGCGACGACTGGCGGACTATTGAATTCGAGACCACGCAGGTCACCTCACCCGACGTCGCGCTTTCACCCGAGGGTGAGTGGCTGATCTTTACGATGCTGGGACACCTGTTTCGGCTGCCGGTTGAGGGCGGCACCGCCGAGCAGCTCACCTTCGGCCCCTACTACGATGCCGAGCCCGCCATCGCGCCGGATGGCCGCCGCGTCGCCTTCCAATCGGACCGGGACGGCAGCGAGGGCAACATCTTCGTGCTGGATCTGGCCAGCGGAGAGATCGAGCGGCTGACCCACGAAGTGTGGGCCCGTACACCCATCTGGAGTCCAGACGGGGAGTCGATCATCTACCTCATCCGACCGCAGCGCCGCGTGGGCGGTTCGCTGGCCGAGGTTCGGCGCGTGGCGCTGGCCGGAGGAGAACCGGAGACCCTCGTTCCTCCCGACGTCATTCGAGCGGCGTTCTTCATGCCGGACGGGCGCCTGGCGTGGACGGTCATGGAGGAGGAGAGCGGATCTGCGCGAGTGACCACCCGGATCGACGTGATGAGCCCCGAGGGTCGTGTATCGACCCTGCGCAGGGTTGCGGGCTACGTCCACCGCGTTCTTCCAAGCCCCATCGGCGATGGCTTTTACGGCAGCCGGTACCTGCTGATCGACGGCACAGAAGACTGGCCCAAGAGTCTCGTGTTCGCGCCAACCCCGGAAGGCGAAGCGCGATACGTTGTCACCCTGCCAGGCTGGCACTTCTTCACTCGCTTCGCCCTGACCGCCGACGGCGAGAGCCTGTACCTGGGGGATGCCGGGCGTCTCTGGAAGATCTCGTTGCCGGAGGGCGGTTACGAGTTGCTCCCGTTCCGTGCTAGGGTGATGCTCGAGGTTCAACAGCCTGTCCTCCCGCCCAAGCCGGTGTTACAGGCTGAGGACCCGGTTGCGCCGCGCGCAGTCGAATACCCGACGCTATCGCCCGATGGGCGAACCCTGGTGTTCGTGGCGGCAGGCCAGCTCTGGCAGCAGTCGTTGGACGGCGGCCAAGCGCGGCGACTCCTCGAGGGTAGCGGGTTCGTGTGCTGCGCCAGCTTGTCCCCCGACGGCAAGTGGCTGGCGTTCGAGCAGTCGGAGTATGGACGTAGCGAGCTCCGGGTGTTGAACCTCGAGACCGGACAAGCTCGGACGCTCGCACCCGGAGGGGACCTTGACCCTACGCGCTTTGGCTGGAGTCCGGATGCGCAGCGGCTGGTTTATGAAGTGTGGGTAGGTGAACACGAGGATCACCGTTTGGTCACCGTAGACCTCAGCGACGGCAAGAAAGACACGCTGATCGCGAGAGGACGGTGGTTGCCGCACCCGAGCTTTTCGGCTGACGGCCGGTCTCTTCACTATACAAGCGAAGCGGGAGGCGTTGGGACGCTCTATCGTCTGCCACTCGAGGCGAAGGCCGAGCCGGAGCCCATCACGCGACTGGCGCGCCATCTGGATCTCGGGCTCGTCTCGCCCGATGGCAAGTGGCTCGCCTTCCGGCGGAACCGAGAGATCTGGGTTGCGCCCCTGAGTGATCTGCCCGTCACAGAAGAGCGGGCCCGGCGACTCACGCGTGACGGCGGTAGCACCTTCGAGTTCACCCCGGATGGTTCCGCATTGGTCTACGCGGCCGGCCGCCGTGTTTGGCGGCACCCGTTGGACGGTAGGGACAGGCTCGAGATACCCATTCGATTGGGATGGCAGCCACTTACACCGCCTCTGTTATTGGTGAAGCGCGTGCGCGTGCTCGATTTCTCGACGGGCGGCTTCGGGCCGGAGACGTCCCTACTAATCGAGCAGGGACGCATCCGCAGAATCGGGCCGGAAGGCGACCACCGGCTCCCACAGGGGACCGTCGTCCTGGATGGTGGCGGCCGCTTCGCCGTCCCCGGCCTCTGGGACATGCACTACGACGGGTGCTCGTATAGCCTGGCGCACGAGGCCCTCCTGGCGTATGGCATCACCTCGGTTCGGTGCACGGACGATTGGGGAAACGCACTGGCGGATCGGGGCGATATCAGCGGCGACCCTGTGCCCCGTCCTTTCTTCTCCGGGCCTATCTTGGAAGGGGCCAACAGCTTCGCGGCCAACGGCTACCTCCAGATTCACGATGCGGATGAGGCTCGCGCCCACGTGCAACTTTGGAAAGAGCGGGGCGCGCACTTCATCAAGCCGTACTCGTCGCTGCCGTGGCCGTTGCACCGTGCGGTGGCGAACGAAGCCCGACGCCAAAGTCTTCCAGTGGCGGGGCACGGGACGAGTCTCGAAGAGGTCACCAAGAGCGTCACGCTGGGCTATTCCTCGCTCGAACACTTCCGGCCCGACGAACGTTGGTACGGTGATGTGCTCCAGATGTTCGCGTCTGCCGGCACCCGATGGGACCCCACGTTGACCGGGATGGATGTCGATTACTACCTGCTAAGCGACGAAGCCGAGCGGCTCCTCGATGCGAAGCTTCGTGCGTTTGTCGGCGAAGAGTCGTTCCGGGGTCTACAGGGCGTGGTAGTGCATAGACAAAGCCGAGGGCGTTCGGCCGAAATACTCACGAGCATCCGGGCAGCGCATGATCACAACGTCAAGCTTCTTGCTGGCACCGGTGTGTTGACAACGGACGGGGCGGCTCTGCACTGGGAGTTGGAGCTGTTTGCTGAGGCCGGGCTGCCGCTGCTCGAGGTCCTGCGCATCGCGACGCAAGAGGCGGCTGCTGCGGTTGGTGCAGAGGACGACCTCGGCACGCTCGAGCCGGGCAAGCTCGCGGACATCGTGCTGCTTGATGCGAACCCCCTGGAAGACATCCGCAACACCCAGAGCATCTGGAGGGTGATCAAGGGCGGTTGGATGTTTGATCCCGAGGAGCTGGCAGCTCGGCCAACGAGATGACATCAGCTACATCACATGAGCAGGGAGGTGTCCGATGTCCAAGAGACTCGCCGTACTAGTGATTCTGTGTGGGAGTTTGTTACTGGCGAGCGAGGCGACCGCGCAAGAGCGGTCCGGGTTCTGGCTGCGTTTCAACGTGGGCGTAGGCTATGGGGCCATCACGTCCGACGAAACGATCCTCGGCGATTTCGAGCTTTCGGGTGCTGCCGGCATAGCCTCGGTTGGAGCGGGATTGTTCCTCAGCGATCGGGTGGTCCTGTTCGGCGAATTCGCTGCGGACATTCTATCAGACCCAACGGTGAAAATAAACGGCGAGGAGGTAGGGGAGGCAACTGATTTCACGGCCACGGCCGGTGGATTTGGCGCGGGGATACAGTACTATATGGCGCCAACCTGGTTTCTGGCGGGGACCCTCTACGTTACGGAAGTGAAGTTCGAGTACGGCAACGTCGAAGTTTCGACCGACCCAGGCTTCGGTTTCCGAATCCTTCTCGGGAAGGACTGGCCGGTGTCGCGAACCATCGCGCTCGGCGTGGCCGGCGACGGATTGTTCGTCGTCGGCGCGAAGGACGATATCGGTGATACGTGGAGTTCTGTCGGCTTCGGCGTGACGTTCTCATTCACCTGGGCGCCAAAAGGCATTCGATAGGCTCCCTGCCTCCGATCTCGAGGTCGCGGTCGCGAGCTCAGCCAGGGTCTGGCCGGGAAGACTATCTCTCCAAGGCCGGTTTCAGCGTCCAGAGCTGCAGCCTGGTGAACTCGACGATCTGGCTCATGTCGAGGTCCCTTCGGTGTACCGGCCAGTCTTTGTATCCCTCGACCCGGTGCACGATCACCTCGCCGTGTTTTTTCGGCCAGGCTTCGAATGCCATCAGCCGGTAGGACTCCGCGGCCTGGCCCGCTGACAGGTCCAAGAAGAGTTCGCTGAACAGAGCCAGCAGGGACCCTGTCCCGATCCTGGCCCCGTCCACGGTCAGCCACGGAGGGAGGCTGGCCTCGGTCGAGATGAACTCGACCGCTTCGCCGGCGATGACGAAGGCCAAGTCCCGTGACACCCGGTCGATTTCCGGATCTTCCACCGGCATCAACATCGGCCCCAGGGGACTCATCCGCTCCACCCTACCGGGCAGCCTGCCGGTGCGCGCGTGTTCCTGTATGGAGTAGGCGAGGGCGGCGAGTATCTCAGCCGGCGAAAAACGATCGTGGATTACAGCCTGCCGTTCGGCCATCACCCGTGCGGCGGCCTTCTCGAGCACGCTCCTTCGCATGGTTGCCGGCTGGTTGGAGAAACGCTCGATCAGTTCTTGGTAGCCCACGATGCGGATGTCCTCCCGCTCCTTTAGGTAGACCATCAGTCGGCGGAAGTTCTTGCGGGCTGTCTCC
>JBDHHL010000144.1:0-9711 GCA_039589375.1 Gemmatimonadota bacterium
GGATCGGCTTCAATGGCCGAAATCGCCTCCTCAGGCGATTCCCAGCCCGAGGCCTGGTCCAGCAGCGGGTGGCCGACGAAAACGGCGTCTACGCCGAAATCTCGCAGAAACGGCTCTTCCTGCGGGAAGACGACCGCCACCCGGTCGGCGTTGGCTGCCAGGACTCGAGCCCGCTCTTGCCGCCAGGCCCACAACTGCGGCGCGATGTAGTACAGGACAGGTATGCCGCGCCGGTGCGCTTCCTGGGCAAGCCGGAGGTTGAAGCCGGGATAGTCTATGGGAATGACCAGGTCGGGGGGATTCTCTGCCAGCATACGCCGAACTCGCCGGCGGAGTGACAGAAAGAAGGGCAGCCGCGAGACGACCTCGGCCAACCCCATCACGACCAGCCGATCGAACTCCACTATCGGAGTCACCCCGGCCATGGCCATGCGTGGTCCGGCGAGCCCCGTCATCTCGGCGTCGGGGAACAGCCGACGCAGGGCGCTGGCTAGTGCCGCGCCGTGCAGGTCTCCTGAGGCTTCACCCGCTGCAAAGAAGATGCGGGGCTCAGACACGCGAGCTGAGATACCAAATGGCGATGAGGACGCAAGCCAGCAGGATCACCAGCGTTCGCGTCCGCATGCCTTGTCGCTCGCTTGCTCCCTGCTGCTTCCGGTCACGCCGAATTTGAATCAAGGACATGTTCTCTGTGCCTCTCGATGCGCTCGACGATGTCTAGCGCGACTGAAAGTGCCATCCGGCCTTCCTCCGCCGACACGTGCACAGGTGCCTCTTTGCGCACGGCACGCGCGAATGCTTCTAGTTCGAGCCTGAGAGGCTCTGCTCCGTCGCCGCGCAGACTGACGTGTTCGACGAACTGGCCGAGGTTCAAGGGCCCATCGGGTATCGCTTCACCCTCCTTACGACGGTAGAACTCGCCTGTCCCCTTCCCGAGATCGAGGCTCACATAGCCGCTCGGTTGGAAGAACCGGATCTTGCGCTGGCGCTGCACTGATACCCGACTCGCCGTGATGTTGGCCACCGCCCCGCCGTCGAATTCCAGGCGTGCGTTGGCGATGTCCACGTTGCCACTGAGTACCGAAACGCCGACCGCACGAACGTCGGATACCGAGCCGCGCACCAGGCTGAGGATGAGATCGATGTCGTGGATCATCAAGTCGAGCACTACCGGCACATCCGTGCCCCGAGGCACGAACGGCGCCAGCCGATGCGACTCGACGAAGAGTGGGCGGTCGAGGTAGGGCTCGCAGGCGCGGACCGCGCCGTTGAATCGTTCTATGTGCCCGACCTGGATAAGACAGTTTCGTTCGGCGGCGAGGTCGATAAGTCGGTCAGCCTCTGAGGTGGTCGACGTTATCGGCTTCTCGATCAGAAGATCGCAGTCATGCTCCAGGGCCGTTCGCGCGACTTCGAAGTGGGCGCTGGTAGGAACGGCGACCGTGACCGCATCGACATCCTCGAGAAGTTGCTCGAGGCTTGCATACGCCTTCGTATCCAACTCCGAGGCTACAAAGGCCGCCCGCACGGGATCGATGTCGTAAATGCCGGCGAGACGTGATTCGGGAAGCTCCCTAAGCAGCCGCGCATGATGGAAACCGAGGCTTCCCACACCGACTACACCAAGGCCGACAGGATCCAAGTGAGTCGTCACATGACAACGCCTCGCTCGCTCGCCTCGATGAAGGCGAGCAGGTATTCCAGTTCTTCATGGTTCACGCCCTGCGAGCGGATCTCCGCAATGGCCTGACTCATGTTCAGGTGCGAGCCGAACAGCGTCCGATAGGCCCGCTTCAGCTCTAGCCGAGTTTCCTTCGAGAAGCCGCGTCGCTCGAGCCCCACGACGTTGAGGCCAACCAAGTCCGCCGGGTTGCCTGCTGCCCTCATGAACGGAGGAACGTCTCTGCGTATGCCGGATGCTCCTCCCACGAACGCGTGCTTGCCTATGCGACAGAACTGGTGTATGGCCGTCACGCCACCGACCACGACGAAATCTTCGATCACCACATGACCACCCATCTGTACCGCGTTGGAGATGATCACGTGGTCGCCGATTCGCGTATCGTGCGGGACGTGCGAGTAGGCCATGAGCAGGCATCGGTTTCCCACCACGGTCGAGCCCGAGGACCGCGTTCCCCGATTGAGCGTCGCGAATTCGCGTATCGTCGTTCCGTCCCCCACTATGAGCAGGGTGTCTTCACCCTCGTATTTCAGATCTTGCGGGTCTGTACCCAAAACCGCTCCATTCGCGATGAAGCAGTCGCGTCCGATCCGTGTATCCTTCTCGATAAGTGCGTGCGGCCCGATTACCGTTCCTTCTCCGACGGTCACGTTCGGTCCGATTACGGCATACGGACCGACCTGCACGCCGTCTGCGAGTTCCGCATCGGGGTCTACGATTGCCGCCGGATGAACTTGGGGCGACATTCCCGCTCCCTGGTCAGCCATCGTCGTTCTCATCTGTCCGCCACCTCATCTGTCCACCACATGCGCTTTTAGCTCCGCCTCCGCAACCACTCTTCCATCGACTCGGCCAATTCCCTTCATCACGCATACAGGCCAGCGCAACTTGACCATTGCCAGTTCGAAAACGAGTTGGTCTCCCGGGGTTACTGGACGCCTGAATTTCACTTTATCGAGCGCCATGAAATATACGACTTTGTCTTCAGGATTCTCTACCAGGTCCATGAACAGCAGTCCGCCGACCTGTGCCATCGCCTCGATGATCAGGACGCCGGGCATGATCGGCAGGCCCGGGAAGTGCCCGATGAAGAACGGTTCGTTGATCGTAACGTTCTTCAACCCGACGATCCGAATGCCCCTCTCGTACTCGATCACCCGATCGACCAACAAGAAGGGGTAACGGTGCGGGAGGATATGGAATATCTCCGTGATATCGACGCGGCGCGCGGCTTTCTCGCGTCGGATCCGCTCGGCGATCGCTTTTACCACCTCGATGTTCCCACGGTGGCCGGGACGCTCGGCCACGATCTGGCCGCTGATCCTGTGGCCCAACAACGCAAGATCTCCCGCCAGGTCGAGGATCTTATGACGCACGAACTCGTCCTCGTAGCGGAGTTCGACACCTTTGTACAGGCCGTCGGCCGTCAATACAACGGTGTTATCAACGTCTGCACCATGAGCGAGCCCGATGGCTCTGAGCTTCTCGGCATCATCCAAGAAGCCGAACGTCCGGGCAGGCCCGATCTCCTCGGTGAACAGTTCGGGCTGGATCTCGTAGGAAGCGTGCTGACGCCGGATCATCGGATGATCGAACTCGATCGAAGCCGATAGCACAAATCGGTCGTCCGGAAGTACCGCGTACCGCGACGAGCCTTCGTTCACTACGAACGGAGTCGTGCACTTCCAGGTGCGCGCCTCCTTCTTCTGATCTTCGACTCCCGCTTGGACTATGAGATCGGCGAATGGCGCCGCGCTTCCATCGGCCGCGGGTGGTTCCTCAGCATCCAGCTCCACGATCACGTTGTCGATCCGTAGTGCCGTCACAGCCGCCAGCAGATGCTCTACCGTACGGATCCTGATACGCCCGTCTCCAAGAACGGTCTGTCGTTCGACATCGACGACCTGTTCAACGCTCGCCTGGAGATCAGGAGCGTCTTCGACATCCGTCCTGCGGAATACGATCCCGTGATCGACGGGGGCCGGACGGAGCACCATCTTGACGGGTGTCCCCGAATGGAGCCCCTTACCTTCGAGCTGCGTCTCGCTCGCCAGAGTCTTCTGCTTCAAATCCAACAATCCTCCTCAGCGTCCGGAGCTCGGATGAGTCGAACCGCTAGTCGTCGTCCGAGCCGAGCTTCCTCTCGATGCGCTGCACGCGCCGAATCAGATCGGGCAGCTTCAAGAACGCGGCGCTTGCCCTCATGGCCTGCGTACGCGGCCGTGCCGGATAGCCGAACCAGGTTTCCCCGGCGGGTATGTCGTGACTGACACCCGCTTGCGCGGCCACTTTGGCGCCGTCGCCTATGTTCAAGTGCCCGATGATGCCGACCTGGCCGGCGAGTGCGACACCGTGACCGACGTTTGTGCTGCCGGCGATCCCGACTTGTGCCACAATGATGCAATTCCTGCCGATCTTCACGTTATGGGCTATGTGGACCAAGTTGTCGATCTTCGTACCCGCGCCCACCCGCGTTTCGCCCACCGAACCGCGATCGATGCACACGTTAGCCCCGAGTTCCACATCGTCCTCGATGACGCAGCGTCCCACCTGGGGAACCTTCTTGTGCTCGTTCTCGTGGAAGACGTAGCCGAAGCCGTCCACTCCTACACGCGTTCCGCTGTGCAGGATGCAGCGGGCTCCCACGAACGTCTTGTCGTACAGGCTCACTTGGTCCTTGAGCTCCGTGCCCTCGCCGACCACGCATCCCTCGCCGATGAAACAGAGCGGGCCCACCTTCACTCCGTCGGCCAGCTTGGACCCTGCGCCTACGACCGAATAGTCTCCGACCGATACATCGGTGCCAAGTTCGACCTCTGGGCCGACCGTGGCCGTGGGCGCGATCTCCGCCTTTCGTGGAGGTTCAGGATAAAGAAGCGACAAAGCCTCCGCCAGCGCCAGGTGCGCGTCGTCAACCCAAAGTAGAATCGTATCCTCAGGGATCTCGTCGATCTCCCCGAGTTCACGACTGACGATCACGGCCGCGGCCCGGGTCGAGCAGAGGTAGGGGATGTACTTGCGGCGAGCCAGGAAGCTGACATCGTCCGCCGTCGCCGTCTCCAACGTCGCCGCGCCTTTAACCACGCACTCTGGGTCACCGATTAATTCGGCACCGAGATGCTCTGCCAATCGCCTTACACTCAGGCTGGTCGACATACGTACTCCTTGAACTCGCCCCGGCTAGGCCGAGACCAATACAGAACGAGCGCCCACGGTGCCGTTCTGCTAGGCCGTGGGCGCCACGTAGCTCGGGCCCACACGGAGAGACTACTGGTTCTGGGTGTTGCCCGGCGTTGTCCCCTGCTGCATCAGGCGTTCGATGACGATTTCCGTGATATTGAGCGTCGTATCCGCAGCGATAAGCGCTCCGGCCGCCGCATCGAAGATCATCGTGTAGTTGTTCTCGTCACGAATCTCAGCGAGCGTGGTCGTGATCTTGTCGAAGATCGGCTGGATCAGTTCCTGGCGCCGCCGCGCAGCTGCCTGCTCCAGATCGGCTACGCGTTGCTCGTACTCCATTCGCTTCTGCAAGATCGCCTGCTGGCGCTCCTGCTTCGTCTCCGGCGCGAGCATGATTTGCTGCTGTTCGTAGGAAGTCATCATCTGCTGCAGCGAATCGGCGAGCGCCTGGACCTCGGTCTGCCAGCGCGCCATCTCGCGATCGAATGTCGCCTGAGCCTCTTCGGATCCGGGGGTCTGAGCGATGATCACATTTGAGTCGATGTACGCGAGCTTCGTAGTACTACCCTGCGGCTCGCTGATTCCCTTATAGCCGAGCATCGCCAGCGCCGTCGCAACGACTACCGCACTTACTCTGTAACGCACTCCTGTTGCTCCCCTTTCTTTGCAACCTGCCCGGTTGTCGTCTCGACAACGTAACGGGCGATCGAGATGCCACCTATCGGCAACACTGAACTAGAAGATCTGGCCGAATCTGAAATGTAGTCTCCACCCGGGGTTCGGGTTCCCGAACACGTCGCGGGCGTCGAGCGCGTATGCGTAGTCGAGTCCCAGCGGACCCACCGGGGTCACGATACTTACGCCGATGCCGACGCCGCGGTAGAGATCGGTCGGGTCGAACCCGGCCGATCTCGCCCAGACGTTGCCTGCGTCGTAGAAGACGTTGACGAAGAAGCTCCCGCCAAGGCTCAGGCCCAGGCTGGTGTACAGCCCGAAAAACGACGAGCCCACCCGATCGAGCCGACTGAAACCTGGCGTTTCTCGCGGTACGTGCCCATCGGGAGTGATCGTCAATTCCTCGTAGCCACGCAACGGCGGACCGTACTGAACGCCCCCCATCAAGAAACGCTCTAAATAGAAGGGGTTATCGCCGACTATTGAACCCCCCCTGAAACTCAAGCCCAGGGCCAGGTCGATCGGCGTCTGGGTCGGGTCGGAGCGCAGCCGGGCGATGGGCGTATACCACTCGCTTTCGAACAGCACTTTCCGGTAGTCACCGTCACCACCGAGGAACCCCCCGACATGCTGCAGAGAAACCATGTTTCGGCTGCCGCTCGTCGGGAAGAGAGGGTGGTTGCGCGTATCCCGGGCCACGCGGATCTCGAATGAGCTCCGTGTACCGACGTTCAGAAGTTGCCGCTGCTCGAGGTCAAGCTCGTCTTCGTCCGAATCGTACTGGTCGCGGAACAAGGCGTACGTGAAGGAAATCCGCGTCCAGCGAGCGCTAAGGAGCGGCGTGCCGACCGTCAGGCTTCCGCCTGTCTGCCTGCGCCGGCCCAGACCGATGAAGCTGAATCGGTCACGCGAACTCCGCAGGCTGACCGCAAACGAGTTGCGGCTCCCCATTATCGACGGGTCGCTGTACCCCAGCTCGATGTCGTTCGTCCTGCTGCCAAAGATCCAGCGAAAGCGGCCCGATTTCGCCTGACCGAACAGGTTGGGTTGCTCATAGCCGATGAACCCCGCCATCCCCGCCGAAGGTGACAGCGAGGCGCCGAAGTTGATGTTGCCGGTCTGCTTCTCTTTGACTCTGAATGTGACGTTGATATTTCCTTCGTCGTTCGGTCGAATATCGAGCGCCTGGTCGGGGGGCAGCGGCTCGAAGAACCCCAGCCCCTGAACGGTCTGATAGCTTCCCACGAGGCGTTCGTCGCCGTAGACGTCGCTGGGCAGTAGCGTCAGTCGATCTCGAATCACCCGCTCGTGCGTAGTCGTGTTTCCGGCGATGTTCACCAGATTCACGTACGCCTGCTCGTTCTCTTCAATGCGCCACACCAGGCGCACTCGCGGCTCGCCATCGGGGCCCTCCGGCAAGCGCTCGACGACCGGATCGATCTGGACGTATAGGAATCCGGAGTTGCGGTAGAGCTGGTGAATCTGGTCCGTTGCCTCCTGCCACGCGTGGGTGTCGAAGACCGGATCACCCTCTTCGCTCCCGCCGCCAACGAGGGGAAGACGCGACAGCAGCGACCGGCTGCGTGGCTTGAAGCGAACCTCGAGAACTGGGGTTGGGAAATAGCTGTTACCCTCGATCCGGAAGTCGGCGATTCTGTACTGTTTGCCTTCGTTGACGCGGATCAACAGCTTGGTCTTACCTGTTTCGGGGTCGACGATCATCGAGTCGCCGAGCACCTGGAAGTCGAGGTAGCCGCGCGAACCATAGGACTCGACAAGCCCGATCTCGAGGTCCTGGCGGTATTCGTCTTCGCGGAACTCTCCGTTCTCCCACCACCAGAAGCCCTCGGGCTTCACGCTCATCGATCCGATGATCTCGTGATCGCTGATCTTCTCGTTTCCAACGATCTCCACTCCCGCAACAACCAGGCGGCGTCCTTCGTTCACCGTGAAGATGAAGCGGTACTCGCCCGGCCTGTCGGTGGGGATCAGGGAGGTGTCGATCTGAGCCCGTACGTAGCCTTTCTTCGAGAGTTCCGAGCGGATCTGGATCTGGGCCTCGTGCACCTGTGCCGGACTTAGAGGGGTGGCGGATTCCAACCCCACGGTATCTCGGATGGAACCGGCGCTGATGTGCTGAAGTCCCTCGAAACGATATCCCAGTATGAAGGGTCGCTCGACGATCGCCACGACCATGGTCACGGGGCCGGCCGGGTCATCCTCAACGTAGACGGCGATGTCGTCGTAACTTCCCGTCGCGAAAAGTCGTTGGATCGCCCGTTGGATGTGCTTGTACGTGACGACGTCACCGGGCCGGATTCCGAGGTCGGCCAGGACAACCGGCGTTGCCTGGCGCACGTTACCCGTCACATGTATGGAATCTACGCGGACACTACGAGGCGCGGCCTCTGTCTGGCCGGACAAGGGTTCGGCCCTCGCGCCTAGCGCGACGAGGGCCGCTAAGATGAGTATTCGAGTCGTTGGCCTCACGCTGTAAACGACGAGGAAGAGAGCACTCTGAACTCCAGTCGCTCGCCGTCCTCGGAAACGTCAACTTCGATCAAGTCACCGGGCGCCAGTTCGGCCATGAGGATCTTCTCTGACAGCGGGTCCTCGACATACCGCTGGATCGCCCGTTTGAGCGGTCTGGCTCCGTAGGTCGCATCGAAACCGTGTTCAACGAGAAACTCAACCGCGGGATCGGTAAGCTGTAGCTTGAGCGCCTCTTCCTCGAGCCGGGCGCGCACTTCGCGCATCAGCACACCGACGATCTCCCGGATGTGGTCTCTCGTGAGCGGATGGAAGACGATCACGTCGTCCAGGCGGTTGAGGAACTCTGGATTGAACACCTTCTGGATCTCGTCCTTCACCCGTTCCGCCATGTCATCGTATGCGGCCTCCGGATCGTGCGTGTGGAACCCGACGCCGCCGCCCTTCACGATGTCGCGCGCACCGACGTTGGAGGTCATGATCAGAATCGTATTCTTGAAGTCGATGGCGCGCCCGTAGTTGTCCGTGATGCGGCCGTCATCGAGGATCTGCAACAGAATGTTGAAAACATCCGGGTGCGCCTTCTCGATCTCATCGAAGAGGACCACGCTGTATGGCTTGTGGCGCACCGCTTTGGTCAGCGCACCGCTGTCCTCGTAGCCGACGTATCCCGGCGGCGCCCCGATCAGACGGCTCACGGAGAACTTCTCCATGTACTCCGACATGTCGACGCGAATCAGCGCCGTCTCGTCCGCGAAAAGGAAACGCGCCAGCGCACGCGCCAGCTCTGTCTTGCCGACGCCGGTGGGTCCGCTGAAGATGAAGGAACCGATGGGACGGTTCGGGTCCTTCAAGCCGGCGCGGCTGCGCCGGATGGCTCTGCTGATGCCCGTGATCGCCTCGTCCTGGCCGACCACATGCTGGTGCAGCTGTTCCTCCATCCGCAGCAGGCGGTCCGTTTCGCCTTCCTGCAACCTCGTTACCGGGATTCCGGTCCACCGCGAGACGATGAAGGCCACATCATCCTCAGTGATCGTGGGCCGTAGCGTGCGTCGCTCTTCTTCCCACTCTTCCCGCCGGCGGCGAATCTCGGACTGAAGTTCGCGTTCCCTGTCTCGCAGCTCCGCAGCCTTCTCGAAGTCCTGCTCTCTGATCGCCGCATCCTTCTGCTCGCCGATTCCCTTGACCTGCTCCTGCAGATCCGCCACGTCCGGCGGCGGTACCTGCGTGGAGAGGTGGACTCGTGCGCAGGCCTCATCAATCACGTCGATGGCCTTATCGGGGAGGTAGCGGTCGGTTATGTAGCGATCCGAGAGCTTCGCTGCGCAGATCAGCGTGTCATCCGGGAGGGCCACTTTGTGATGGTCTTCGTAGCGCTTTTTCAACCCCCGCAGTATCTCGATCGTCTCGTCGATCGTCGGCGGATCCACCGTCACCGTCTGGAACCGCCGCTCCAGCGCGCCGTCCTTCTCGATGTACTTGCGGTACTCGTTCAGCGTCGACGCCCCGATGCACTGAAGCTCGCCTCGAGCCAAAGCCGGTTTGAGCATGTTGGACGCGTCGATCGCCCCTTCCGCCGCTCCTGCACCCACCAGGGTGTGGACCTCGTCGATGAACAGGATGACGTCACGGTTCTGCGCGATCTCGTTCATCACGGCCTTCAGCCGTTCCTCGAACTGACCGCG
>JBDHHL010000145.1:0-9696 GCA_039589375.1 Gemmatimonadota bacterium
GGCAGGATCCAGACGACCAGCCACGACACACCCAGGTTCGCCATCCAGGACGCCAGGTAGCCCCAGGCATTGAACCGCCACCAGACGACCTGGAGGATGTTGGGCAGCCAGATGCCCGCCATCATCAGCCAGAGGGCGAAAATCAGCCAGGCGGTGATCTCCTCCATCATCAGGCCGTAGAAGAACGAGCCCAGCAGCAGCACGAACGTCGCGGCCCGGCCCATCCAGACCAGCGTGCGCTCGGAAGCCTTCGGGTTGATGTAGCGCTGGTAGAGGTCGCGGGTGAAGTAGAGCGCTCCGAGGTTCAGGTGGCTCGATATCGTTGATAGGTGGATCGCCAGTATCGCTCCCATGAAGACTCCGACCATGCCCACCGGCAGCAGCTCGAATCCCATGCGGAACCAGCCCAGCTCGTAGTCGGCGACATTCGCGATGTTCGGCGCCAGGACGAAGAAGGCGAGGATGACGGCGGCCCAGAAGCCGTTGCGCACCAGCGTGAGCGCTCCGCCGGCCCAGAGCCCGTAGCTCGCATCGCGCAAGCTCTTCGCCGACTGGATCCGCTGTGCCTCGACGTACCAGTCGATGCTGGTGCCCATCCCGAACCCGCCGATCACGGCGATCACCAGCATCGTAAGCCACCAAGCGACGGGGAAGTCTCCGCTGAACAGCCCGGTGAAGGCGAAGATATCGAGCCGCCACGCTTCGCCCATATCGACGAGCCGCGCCGAGACTTCGGCAGGACCACCTACCGCCCAAAGGCCCACGATCGTGACGAGTGCGATGGCAAAGATGGCGACGATGCCCTGCAGAAAATCGCCCATCACGACGCCCCAGTAACCGGCGGCCAGAGTGTAGATGGCGGTGATGGCGCTCGGGATCACCAAGCCTACCCAGACCGGCCAGCCGAACACCAGTGCTCCCACCTTGCCCATGGCGATGCCCACCCAACCGAGGATGAACATGTTCATGAACACCTGCCAGCCGGCCATCCAGCCACGGAGCAACTCGGAGCCGAGGCCGCCGAAGCGCATGACCTGCCACTCCGCCTGTGTGTAAGCGAGCGAGCGGCGGAAGATGCGGGCGGAGACGAACGAGGCGATGGCGGTCCAGGCGGTGAAGAAGGTGTACCAGAGGCCGCGCAGCCCGTGAGCGTAGATCACACCCGTTACCCACATGGGCGTGTCCGTCGCGGTGTGGGTGCTGAACACCGACGAGGCCGGCAGCCACCAGGGCAGGCCGCGCCCGGCCAGGAAGAAGTCGGATTCGGAGCGCCGTGCCAGACGGTAGAAGAGGAACGCGCCTCCGACCATCAGCAGGAGGAAGGCGCCAGCCCAGAACCAGTCTAATCCTGTGAAAGTGACCAATTCGATCGCGGGTTGAGTTGGGCGTTGGGTTCGTCAGCGAGGCATCTTACCGGAGCGGAGAAGAGGGGGCAAGGTGGGGTGGTTCTTGGCGACCGGTGTTCGTGCGCAGCCGTCAACTTGTGGCGCGGGGGCCGTCGAGCGCAGATATTGTCGGCGCATTCACCTCGAGAGAAGTCAAACCCAGTCGATGCGAGCGAGAAGACATGGATTCCCATCTCAAACACAGGCGACTATTCGAGGGTCTAAGGCGTGGGTTCGGGGGCGCGGTTGTCACGTACGCCCGAGCCGCTCTCGTCGGCCTGCCGCTTATAGCGGGGCCCTCAGGCGTAATGGCTCAGACGTTCACTACCGAGGACCCCGTGATTCGGAGGATGTGGGAGGTCGGGATCGAGAACTCGCGGACCGAGACGCTCGCCCAAGTTCTGATGGACTCGATCGGGCCGCGGCTGGCGGGCTCGCCAGAGCTCGCGGCCGCCCAGGATTGGCTGGTCGGTCTGTATGAGAGCTGGGGTGTCACGGTCCGCAAGGAAGGGTATGGGACCTGGCGAGGTTGGCGGCAGGGCCATCTGCACGTGGACCTGGTTTCACCGCGGGCCCAAACGCTGGAGGCGGAACTCCTGGCCTGGAGCCCTGGAACCGACGGGCCGGTCGAGGGCGAGGTGGTCGTCCCGCCGGCGGGGCTCAGCGAGGCGAGCGTCGCGGGTTGGCTGGAGACCGTCAGGGGCAAGTTCGTGCTGACGGCAGCGCCGGAACCGATGTGCCGGGCGCCGCACGAGTTGGCGACGAACGCCAGACCCGAGACGGTTGCACGTCTCGACTCGCTGCGTCGGGCACGGCGTGCCGAGTTCTCGCAGCGAGTCCGCCCGCTGGGCTCCTGGAGAGAGCGAGAGCGAGCGCTCGACCGGGCGGGTGCCCTGGGCGTGCTGACGTCGCGTTGGTCAGAGGGTTGGGGCGTGAACAAGATCTTCGATACGGTGACCGAGGGCGCGGTCGGCATCGACATCTCGTGCGAGGACTACGGCATGCTCTTCCGCATGGCCGAGCGCGGGCAACAGCCGAGGATGCGGGTCGATGCGGACGCCGAGCAGCTGGGCGAGGTGCCGCAGTTCAATGTAATCGCGGAGTTGAAGGGCACCGAGCTTCCCGATGAGTACATCGTGCTTTCGGCGCATCTCGACTCGTGGCACGCTGCCACCGGCGCCACCGACAACGGTACCGGCACGATCATGATGCTCGAGGCGATGCGGATCCTGAAGGAGACCTACCCCGAACCCAGGCGCACCATACTCGTTGGTCACTGGGGCCCGGAGGAGATGGGTCTGATCGGATCCCGCGTCTTCACGGAAGACCACCCGGAGGTGTTGGACGGTCTGCAGGTCTTGTTCAATCAGGACAACGGCACCTGGCGCATCGGTAGGATCGAGGGGCAGGGCTTCCTGTACGCCGGGCAGCACATCGGCCGCTGGATTTCGCTGGTCCCCGGGGAGATCAGCGAGCACATCACGCTGGAGTTCCCGGGCGCTCAGAACAATCGGGGGAGCGATCACGTGGCTTTCCTGTGCCACGGCGTGCCGGCCTTCCGCCTGCAGTCGGCCTACGACGAATACCGGCAGTACACCTGGCACACCAACCGCGACACGTACGACAAGATCGTGTTCGACGACCTGAAAGAGAACGCGACGCTGGCGGCGATGCTCGCGTACGCCGCTTCGGAGGATCCAGAGCGAGTGCCGCGCGACAGAGCGGTGCTACCGATCGATCCGCGTTCCGGAGAGCCGCGCGCGTGGGTCCAGTGCCGGCCGGCGCGGAGGAGGTCGGGAGGCTAGCGACTGCCCGCCGACAGGCACGACGCTGAGCTGGACTACTCTGCTCTCAGCGTTGTCACGGGATCGGTTCGCGCCGCGAAGCGTGCGGGCAGGTAGCTGGCCAGCTGACCGATCGCGAGTAGCGTTGCTGAGACGAGCGCGAAGACGGCTGAGTCGAGCGTGCTCACGCCCAACAGCAGGCTGGCCAGAGCGCGTGTGACCGCCATGGCAAGCAAAAGGCCAGCTCCGATGCCGATCAGGGTCGTTATGAGTCCCTGACGCAAGACCATTTTCACGACTCCGTGCTCGGTAGCGCCAAGGGCGAGGCGCACTCCGAACTCACGTGTTCGCTGAGTCACGCTGCGGTACATCACGCCATAGAGCCCAACCGAAGCCAGCAGCAGCGCGAGGAGGCCGAAGGCGCTCACCAGAATGGTCGGCCCTTTGACTTCCCCGACCGAGAACTGAAGGTACTGGGGCATGGTGAGGATCGTGGGACTGGGAAGGCCGGGGGCCACCCGCCGCACCGCGGATCGGAGGGGTTCGATGACTTCCTGTGGGTCGCCTCGAGTGCTGACGACCAGATTGACGCGCTGGACGTACTCGCCTTGGGTCAGTGGAAGCACCAGATACGGCTCCGAAGGTCCACGCAGTGAGGAGTATTTCCCATCCTCGATCACACCGATGACCGTGTAGGTGGTACCGAGATCGGCCTGAACGCTGCGGCCAACAGGATCTCGGCCCGGCCAGAATCTGCGCGCCATCGTTTCGTTGACCATCGCTACCGGCGTTGCGTTCTCGGTGTCGCGCTGATCTATAGCGCGCCCGCTCAGCACTCGGATGTCCATGGTCTCGAAGTAGCCGGCGGATACCATGTTGCGTTTCACGAGCATGAACTCGTCGGGAGCCGGCTCGTAGCCTTCTACATAGACATCGTGGTGTCCGTGTATCGCGCCGAGCGGAATGAACGCTGCCAGTGCGGCCGACTCGACCCCCGGAAGAGCCGCGGCCCTATCCAGTAGCTCCGCCCGAAGCGCCTCGCCTTCCGCCTCGTCGTGTTGGCTGAACCCGAGGTTTAGCGGGAGCACGACACCGTTTCTCAGATCGAACCCGGGATCTATGGCGAGCGCGTTGTGCAGGCTGCGCATCAGCAAACCCGCACCGGAAAGCAACGCTAGCGACAACGCGATCTGGGCCACGACCAGCGCGCTCTGCCAACGGGCGCTCGAACGGCCCTGACTGAGCGAGATCCCGTGCTCCTTGAGTGCAGCCGACTGGCTCGGCCGCAGCGCTTGCAGCGCGGGAGCCAGCCCGGACAGTACACCGGCGGTCACGGACAAGAGGAACGTGAACCCCAACACCCGACCGTCGAGAGGAAGGTGGGTCCGCAACGGAAACTCGGTCTGCGGCTGAAGCGCCTGCAGCGCGTCGATAGCCAAAGCGGCGACCCAAAGTCCAACCGCACCGGCAACGAGCGCCAGAGCTACACTTTCGACCAGAAGTTGCCGCACTATGCGCCAACGAGAAGCGCCGAGCGCCTGACGCAGTGCGATTTCCCGGCGTCGCCGGCTCGCCCTGGCGAGCTGGACGGCCGCAACGTTGAGGCAGGCGATCAGAAGTACGAACCCCACGACGCCCATCAGGATCGTCATGATCGTCCTGGCGCCATCGGTCGCCTCCGGAGTGGAGAGGCGACTACTGTCGAGTTCCTCCAAAACGATGCCCTTGCCCCTGTTCAAGTCGGGGTACTCGAGCACCAGGTTGGCCGCGAGAACGTCCAGCGCGGCCTGGGCACCGGAGACGGCGATGCCGGGCCGCAAGCGACCCACCAGCTGAAGCCAGGGATCGATGCGGCTCTCGATGTTGGGCGTATAGGGCAGCGCCCTCTCTGCCATGGCCAGCGGAGCCCACAAGGCTGGCTCGACAGCCGTGACGAGACCCTTGAAGCCTTGGGGCGCCACTCCGATCACAATGAAGGGGTAGTCGTTGATGCGGACGGTCGCCCCGACGATAGCCGGGTCGGAGCCGAATTGCTGCTCCCAAGTGACGTGACTCAAGATGACCACCGGGTGGGTGCCGAACGTCTCGTCCTCTTCCGGCAGAAACGTCCGTCCCAATTCCGGTTCGACTCCCAACGCAGCGAAGTAATCCCAACTGACCAATTGGCCCATCACGACACTCGGGGGCCCGAATCCCTTCAGGGCCATAGGAGCGTACGACTGCGCCGCCAGCACCGAGAACACTTCGTTGCGCTCTTTGTAGTCGAGATAGTCTGGATACGAACTGTTGCCGTGCAGCCGACCGCCGATTTGGGATGTATAAACCGACACCAACCGCTCTGGTTGGGTAACGTTCAGCGGGTGCAGCAGCAGCGCGTTGACAAGACTGAAGATCGCGGTATTGGCGCCGATTCCGAGCGCCATGACGACGACCGCTGCGAGTGTGGCCCCGGGGCCTCTCCGGAGCATACGGACAGCATAGCGTAGATCGTAGGCCAGAGAGCGCATCATACAGCCTCAAAGTCCCATTGTTGGCGGATTCCGGCGGCTGGGCCGCCGTTGTTCTCATGACACCGGTCTCACACCGAGGCAACCAGCGTGCCGCTCTGTGGGTTCAGGGCGCGAAGCCACCAAACCGTGGGATGTCGTACTGGCTATACGTAATTCTCCCCTGCGCTGCCCCGAAAAGCGGCCTCATTCTGCGGTGTGCTGTGTTCTCTTCCGGGATGTCGCATCCCGGATCCGTACACTGCGGGCGCGCGCGACACTTCAGGGCAGCCGCACGTAGGTGAAGCCGCGCGGAGTTACTCCGCCGAGCGCCCGATGCCGGAGGCACGACGCCGTCACGCCGCGAGCGAGCCACCATTCCGCCAGCGAACGGAAGAATCCCTTCACGCTGGCGGGAGCGCTGTTCGCGTCGGGGCCGCTCACGTGAACGACCTCGAAGTGGTCCGCGTGGTCGTCGCGCTCGACGAGGAAGTGCTCGTCTTCCGGGAAGAAGACGGCTTCCTCCGGGTGGTCCCCGGCAAAGCGACGCACGGCCCCTTGTGAGTCCCAAAGGCTGATCAAGATGAACTCCGCACGCTCCCCGGCGCGGCGCCGGAGGCCGAGCACGGCCAGGTTGCCGGGCGTCGAGCCGAGCGCAGCGAAGCCGGTGCGCTGCAGGTATTCAACGTAGGTCTGAGCGTCGTGGGCACGCACACTGCCTCGCCATGTTCTCGCGATCATTATGCACCTCCTAAGACCATGCGTCCGCGCTATCGCCGTGGTACTAATAACCATCTTAATAGACTACGCTGGTTAATGTAGCGGGGGTGCGCTAACCTGTCAAGTGTGTTATACTGGTTATGAACGTGCGCGGAGACAGGGTGGCCTGCTGGTAACGAGGCGGATGAGATGGAGACTCGTTGGGTTTGCCTGGAGTACAGCCATACCGTCGGCTGGGCTGAGCGCGATAGGTCGGACGACGAGTTGACTTCCTACGAGGCGCTGTTGGCCTGGGCGGAGCGTGAGGGTCTCTTGGACCGGGCCGAGCGCGGACGGCTGGGCCGGGCGGCTGAAGCGCGGCCGAGTGAGGCGGCGCGTGTGCTGGCGCACGCCTTAGACCTGCGGGAGGTCATCTACCGTATCTTCTCCGCGGTTGGCAGGGACGAGGAACCGGCGGAATCGGATGTTCAGGCACTGAACACCTTTCTGCCCGACGCGAACCAGTGGCGCGGCATCGTGCGTGTGGGCACCGACTACGAGTGGGGATGGTTGGAGAGCCCGGATTGCCCGCTGGACCGGGTTCTGTGGCCGATCATCTATTCGGCGGCCCAGCTTCTGACCTGGAGCGGGCTTGGCCGAATCAAGCTGTGCCGCGCGGACGACTGCGGGTGGCTGTTCGTGGACTCCAGCAGGAATCGCAGCCGGCGCTGGTGCGACATGTCAGATTGCGGCAACCGCGCGAAGGCGAGGCGGTTCCGGGCACGGCAAAGAGAGGAGGGGTAGGCGGCCGCTTGACCCGGACTGATCGGGTTTCTTCGCCGGAGTTTTCGGAACCTCTCCCGCAACCCTGCCTATCGTAGTATCGTACCTGACTCTCCGAAGGATCAGAGAATCCGGGTCGCAACCCGGACACGGTCGGCATCGACGGTAGGGGGTCGGCATCATCCCCTGAACCCCGGGAAACCTGAAACGAGCGATACCATGATCGAGGAACTCTACACGGCCCGGCAGATCGAACTGAGAGCACGGGCGCGGGAGCTGGCGGAGAGCGTCATGCGACCCGTCGCCGCCAAATACGACGTCGAACAGGAATACCCGTGGGAGGTACAGAGAGCCATCAAGGATGCGGGCCTGTCGGGCGTCTGGATCCCGAAGGAATACGGCGGGATGGGCGGTGGCGTGCTCGACCTGTGCATCGTGGTCGAAGAGTTCTCGCGTGCCTGCGGAGGTATGGGAGTGGCCTTCGCGGTGAATGCATTGGGGTCGTTTCCCATTCTGGTCGGGGGCACCGACGAGCAGAAGGAACGCTGGCTCCCTGCGATCGCGGCGGGCGAGAAACTGGTTGCGTTCGGACTCTCGGAGAAGGAGGCGGGATCGGACGCGGGATCGATGGCCACGCGCGCGGAGCAAGACGGGGATGTCTACGTCCTCAACGGCGAGAAGAAGTGGAACACGAACGGCGCGGTGGCGTCGCTGAACACGATTTTCGCAGTGACCCAGCCCGGTCGAGGGGCGCGTGGCATATCGGCGTTCGTCGTCGAGGCGGAGACGCCCGGCTACCGAGTGGGCAAGCACGAGGACAAGATGGGCATCCGCTGCGTTCCGGTGGTCGAGATTCACATGGAAGACTGTAGGGTGCCGGCGGAGAATCTGCTGGGCGGCAGCCAAGGGCGCGGGTTCAAGCACGCGATGATCACGCTGGACCGGGCTCGCCCGGGGGTGGCGGCGCAGGCGGTGGGCCTGGCCCAGGGCGCGCTCGACCTGGCGATCGAGCGCACGCACAAGCGCCAGCAGTTCGAGCAGCCGGTCAGCTCGTTCCAGGGCATCCAGTGGATGATGGCGGACATGGCCACCCAGGTCGAGGCTGCCCGCAACCTCGTGCACCACGCTGCCCGGGCGATCGACTCGGGGCACAAGGCCATCACCAAGGTCTCGGCCATGTGCAAGCTGTTCGCCACCGACGTTGCCATGAAGGTGACGACCGACTGCGTGCAGTTGTTCGGGGGCTACGGGTACTGCAAAGACTACCCGATCGAGAAGTACATGCGTGACGCGAAGATCACGCAGATCTACGAAGGCACGAATCAGATCCAGCGCCTGGTGATCGCGCGGAGCCTATTGCGCGAAGCGGCAAGTGGGGCCAGCTGAGAAGAGAGGTTTAACGGACATCGCCGTCCTTTGCGGCGCGGGGTCATGCTGATCCTTGGCTTCGCCATGGCCCTGCTGGTGGGCCTCTCCCTGGGATTGCTGGGTGGCGGCGGGTCCATCCTTACGGTCCCGATCTTCGTCTACATTCTCGACATCGAAGCGAAAGCGGCCATCGCCATGAGCTTGGCGGTGGTGGGCGGTACCAGTCTGGTCGGCGCGCTCCGGCACGGTCAGGTCGGGAACGTCAACGGTCGTGTCGCACTGATCTTCGGCCCTGTGGCGATGCTCGGCACGTATCTGGGCGCGAGACTCTCCGTCTATTTCAGCGGAGCGATGCAGCTGGCGCTGTTTGCGGTAGTGATGCTGGTGGGCGCGTTCTTCATGTTGCGCGAGAGCCTGGCCGTGCTACCGACGCCGCGCCGGCCGCAACGGCCGGGCCTTGCGCTCGCCTTGATAGTGGCGGAGGGACTCTCCGTCGGAGTTCTCACCGGACTGGTCGGAGTGGGCGGTGGTTTTCTTATCGTTCCGGTTCTCGTCTTGCTGACCGGCTTGCCGATGAAGCAGGCGGTGGGGACGTCGCTACTGGTGATCGCGCTGAAGTCTTTTGCTGGCTTCGCCGGGTATGTTGGACAGGTTGACGTGAATTGGGGCTTCATGGCCGGGTTCACGGCCATCGCGATCGTCGGCATTTGGATCGGTGCGTACCTGGTGCAGTATGTCTCGCAGCGAGCGCTCAAACGCGCCTTCGCCGCTCTTCTCCTGGTGATGGGCTGTTGGATTCTGTACCAGAACCGGGCGGCCTTTTAGCGCGGTTGGGTTCTGGGTTGAGCAAACGAAAGGGCCGCCCCGATTTCAATCGAGGCGGCCCCTCTATTCGGCTGTAGCCTCTGGCTTCAGCTGCCGAGCCTGACGACGTTCTGAGCCGCGGGGCCCTTGTCGCCCTGCACGATGTCGAACTCCACGCGCTCACCCTCTGTCAGGGTCTTGAACCCTTCCGCCTGGATCGCCGTGTGGTGGACGAAGCAATCCTGCTGGCCGTCCTCGGGCGTGATGAAGCCGAAGCCCTTGCTGTCGTTGAACCACTTGACTGTCCCGGTAGTACGCATCTGCCGTGCTCCCTCTCTGTTCTTGTGGTCGGAGTCCGGCACTGCCGCACTTACCGACTACATTTTG
>JBDHHL010000146.1:0-9662 GCA_039589375.1 Gemmatimonadota bacterium
GGTGGCACGGCAAAGATCGGTGACCGAATCGAGGCCCATCCGCCTGGTACTAGCGAGGAGTAGCGTTATGAGGATGCGCGGTGTGCTGTATCTGGCGGCCGGCATGTGGGCACTTGCCACGCCGAGCCGCGTTCTTGCACAGTCGAACGAGATCATCGCGGTACGCGAGTATCGGTCCGCGCACGAGAAGGAGATCGTCGAGGAGTTGTCCGACTTCCTTGGGCTGCGGAACGTTGCGGAGAACGTTCAAGACATTCGCCGTAACGCCGATGCGCTGGTCCAGATGATGGAGCGGCGCGGCATAAAGGCGCGCATACTGGAAACTGGGGGATCCCCTTACGTCTACGGCGAGCTGGCCGCGCCAGGTGCGCCCCGCACGGTTCTCTTCTACGCACACTACGACGGCCAACCGGTCGACCCAAGCCGCTGGGAAGGCCACGAGCCGTTCGCTCCCGTCGTACGAGACAATGCGCTCGAGGTGGGCGGCAAGATCATCGACCTGACGGCGGCCGGCGACCTGGATCCCGAGTATCGCATCTACGCGCGCTCCGCTTCCGATGACAAATCGCCGATCGTGGCGCTGATGGTCGCGCTCGATGCGCTTGCGGCGGCTGGGCTCGAACCCTCCGTCAACCTCAAGTTTATCTTCGAGGGCGATGAAGAGGCGGGCTCGCCCAACGTGGAGAAGATGATCCGCGAACACGGCGACCTGCTCGCCGCCGACGTGCTGCTCGCTGCCGATGGGCCCAAGGACCCGTCCGGATTGCCGACGCTGAACTTCGGTGCCCGAGGCATCGTCAGCGCAGAGATCACCGTCTACGGACCGCTTCGACCTCTGCACAGCGGCCACTACGGCAATTTCGCGCCGAACCCGGCGATGCGGCTGGCCCAATTGCTGGCCACGATGAAGGATCCGCAGACCGGCCGGGCGCTGGTGGACGGCTTCTACGATGATGCCGTGCCGCTGAGCGAGTTCGAGCGGGCGGCGATCGCAGAAGCGCCCGATACCGACCCGGAACGGATGCACGCCTACACCATCGCGAGGCCGGAGATGGAAGGTGGCCGCCTGACGGTCATCAACCTGCCGTCCCTGAACGTTCGTGGCTTGCGTAGCGGCTGGGTAGGCAGCGAGGCACGGACCATCGTGCCGGACGTGGCCATCGCCAATATCGACCTGCGGTTGGTGAAGAAGATCGATCCGGAAGAGCAGGTGGGCAGGTTGATCGCACACATCGAGAAGCAAGGCTACTACGTTGTCAGCGAGGAACCCGACGCGGAGATGCGTCGCCGGCATGACAGGCTGGCCCGCGTATTTACATCCGATGGGTACCCGGCGTACCGAACTTCGATGGACCTTCCAATCTCCCGCGCCCTCATCGACGTGTTGGGGAGTCACACGGGCGAGGACGTCGTCAGGCTGCCGACAAGCGGCGGTAGTGTTCCGCTATACGTCTTCACCGACATCCTGGGTATCCCAGTCGTGAGCGTACCGATCGTGAACCATGACAACAACCAGCACAGCCCGAACGAGAACTTGCGGTTGGGTAACCTGTGGTCCGGCATCGAGATTCTCGCCTCGGCGATGCTGATGCGTTGAGATATGTGAGAGGGGATACCATGGATCTGCATGACATCACGAAGCTGCTGACACCGGCCGAGTCGAAGATCCTGCTGCTGGTTCTGGATGGTCTGGGCGGCCTTGCCGTCGAGCCGGGCGGGCCGACGGAGTTGGAGGTTGCCGACACCCCGAACTTGGACCGGCTCGCCGCCGAAGGGATGGTCGGCCTGCACCAGCCGGTCGGCCCGGGAATGACGCCGGGCAGCGGGCCCGGCCATATAGGCCTGTTCGGCTATGACGCGCTGCGTTATCAGATCGGGCGCGGCGTTCTGGAGGCGCTGGGCGTCGGTTTCGACCTGCTTCCCCACGACCTGGCCGCCCGCGGCAACTTCTGCACCGTCGATGCGAACGGTGATATAACGGACCGTCGGGCCGGTCGCATTCCGACCGAGACGGCCGTCGAGCTTTGCCGGGAACTGCAGGGCATAGAGTTGCCCGACGTCGAGATGATCGTGCAGGCCGTCCGAGAGCATCGCTTCCTTCTCGTGCTGCGGAGCGCCCATCTGGCCGAAGGGATCGCGGATACCGATCCAGACCATCTCGGTGTGCCCCCACTTCCGGTGATGGCAGAGCGCCCGGAAGCCGAGGAGACGGCCCGGCTCGTAAGCCGGTTTGTTGAGGAAGCACGGGAGAAGCTGAAGGGCCGCGAGCCGGCCAACATGGTTCTGCTGCGCGGTTTGGCCCGGAGGCCGGACTGGCCGACGTTCGAGGAGGCGTTCGGCCTCAGGTCCGTCGCCATCGCCCAATACCCGATGTACCGCGGCGTCGCCAAGCTCTTCGGCATGGACACCGTCGAGGTAGGGGCGTCGCTCGACGAGCTGGGCTCGGCGCTGGAACAGGCTTGGGCCGACTACGACTTCGCTTTCGTCCACGTCAAGGGAACGGACAAGGCCGGTGAGGACGGCGACTTTCAGCGGAAGGTGGAGGTGATCGAACAGGTCGACCGCCTCATTCCGCGCTTGGCGAAACTCGGCCCCGACGTCGTGCTCGTCACCGGCGACCACTCGACACCGGCGGCGCTGCGCAGCCACAGCTGGCACCCGGTTCCTTTTCTCCTGTGGTCTCCAACGTGTCGTCGCGACGATGCCACGCGGTTCGGCGAGAGATGGTGTCTGCAAGGCGGGGGCGGGATCTGCCGTTCCGAGGATCTCATGCCGCTGGCACTGGCTCACGCCGGGAGACTGGTTAAGTTCGGCGCGTGACACCAAGCCGGCCAGGGTGCAGCTGGCCTTTTCCGATAGGTCTTCGTTGGGTCTAGAAGAGGGGTTATGACACCGAAACAACAGCGAGTGATCATTCTCGGCGCCGCGGGGCGTGATTTTCACGACTTCAATACGTTCTTTCGCGGTAATGAGGATTATCGCGTCGTGGGTTTCACGGCGACGCAGATTCCAAACATCAGCGGACGGGTCTACCCGGCCGAGATCGCAGGAGCCGGCTACCTCGAGGGGATTCCAATTCTCGCACAGCCGCGACTAGAGGAGATCGTCGAGCAAGAAGGAATCGACTTCTGCGTCTTCTCATACTCCGATATCTCCCACGAATACGTGATGCACATGGCCAGTCGTGTGCTCGCCGCCGGCGCCGGGTTCATGCTACTCGGGCCCCAGCAGACCATGGTCGAGTCACGTAGGCCGGTCATCAGCATCTGCGCCGTACGCACCGGGGCCGGTAAGAGCCAGACAACACGTCACGTGGTAGAACGGCTGCGGGACTTCGGGCACACTCCCGTCGTCGTGCGCCATCCGATGCCGTACGGTGATCTCCTCAGCCAACGCGTGCAGCGCTTCCAGACCTACGAGGACCTCGAGAGTCACAACGTGACCATCGAGGAACGCGAAGAGTACGAGCCTCACATTCGCCGGGGCACGATCGTATACGCCGGCGTGGACTATCAAGCGATTCTGCGGCAGGCGGAAGAGGACGGCGACGTGGTCCTCTGGGACGGGGGTAACAACGATCTGCCCTTCTACCGGCCCGACCTTCACGTCGTCATCGCCGATCCGCATCGGCCCGGTCACGAACTGACGTATCACCCGGGTGAAGCGAACCTGCGCATGGCCGATGTCGTGATCATCAACAAGGCCGGGTCGGCGCGCGCGGAGGATGTCGAGACCGTGCACCGCAATACCGTGTATACTAATCCACGCGCGCGAGTGTTGATAGGGCGGTCGCCGCTGACGGTCGACAAGCCCGACCTGCTCGAGGGCAAGAAAGTGCTGGCCGTCGAGGACGGGCCCAGCCTGACCCACGGTGAGCTTCGGTTGGGCGCAGCCAGCCTGGCCGCTCAGGAGCACGGTGCGAGCGAGTTGGTGGACCCTCGGCCGTTCGCCGTGGGCTCGATCATCAAGACCTTCGAGAAGTACTCCGCTACCGGGCCGGTACTCCCGGCCATGGGCTACGGCGATGAACAGATCGCCGAACTGCAGGAGACTATCCAGAAATCGAACGCCGAGGTGGTTGTAGTAGGCACCCCCATCGATCTGGTTAGGTTGATCGAGATCGACAAGCCGGTTGTGAAGGTGTCTTACGACCTGGCTCTGGACGAGGCGGATGTGCTTGATGACCTGTTGCAATCGGCCATCGAGCGCCGGAAAGGCAACGCGTAGAGTGAGCGGCGCCGCGCCTGCGCGACGCGCTGGAGCGATGGCCAAGCGGTCGGGCTGGAAGTCGAGCCGGACGACTCTGGCCATTTGTGCATTCATCGTCATGGCAACGCTGTCCGGTTGTGCGCGAGGTCAGGAGGGTACGGTGGCGGAAGAGAAGGAGACGGAATCGGTCAGACGTGGGACGTTCGTGATAGATGGACACAACGATCTGCCGTGGCGCCTGCGGACGGAGTACGCCTCGAGCTTCGAGGACTTCGACCTGGCCGAGCGGAACGAGGTAGGACACACCGACATCCCTCGGCTCAGGGAGGGCAATGTCGGCGGCGCGTTCTTCGCGGCCTACGTGCCGTCCGAGTATGAGGGTCAGGGGGCAATGCGATGGGCGCTCGAGCAGATCGACCTGATCTACCGGATGATCGCCCGTTATCCAGAAGATTTCGCGTTAGCCCGCACGGCCGACGATGTCCGCCGAATCGTAGCCTCGGGAAGGGTAGCGGCTCTGATCGGGGTCGAGGGCGGACACACGATCGAGAACTCTCTCGGATCTCTACGAATCTTCTCCCGGCTCGGCGTTCGCTACATGACTCTGACGCACGCGAACTCGACCGATTGGGCCGATGCAGCGACCGACGAACCTAGGCACGGTGGGCTGAGCGAGTTTGGCGAATCGGTTGTGCAGGAGATGAACCGAGTCGGCATGCTGGTGGACATCTCGCACGTGTCGGCGGAAGCGATGGATGACGTGTTACGCGTCAGCCAGGCACCGATTATCGCTTCGCACAGCGGAGCCCGAGCCGTCGCCGACCACTCGCGCAACGTTCCGGATGAAATCCTTCGCCGTCTGCCGGAGAACGGTGGCATGGTGATGGTGAATTTCTACCCGGGGTTCGTCGTGCCCGAAGCCGCGGATATCGTAAGAGATATGTTCGCCGTCATGCGCGAAATCAGAGCGATGCACGGCGACGACGACGAGGCCGTGGACAACGCCTGGCAAGAATGGCGGGAGGCGCACCCGATACCGCGTGGAACCGTCGCTGACGTGGTCGATCACATCGATCACATCGTCGAGGTGGCTGGAGTGGATCACGTCGGCCTCGGCTCGGACTTCGATGGCATCACCGTCGCGCCCGAGGGGTTGGAGGACGTGTCCAAGTACCCGGCCATCACCGAGGAACTGGTCCGCCGAGGCTATTCCGAAGAGGATGTAGCCAAGATACTGAGCGGCAACATCCTTCGCGTGATGGCAGAGGCGGAGGAAGTGGCGCTTCGGTCAGAGGCCGCCGCGCCGTAGGACTGGATCGGCCGACCACTAGCGCTGGGACCGCTCGACGATCAGCTGCGCGCCGCGCCGCCACGCTCGAGGATCGTTAGGAATTCGTCGATGGTATGGCGGCTGCGATCCTGCCGGTACCACCGCAGCACCGGCTTGTTGACTTCCTCCTTCTTGTCGGTCAGGCGCCCCGCCTTGTAATCGCTCAGTTTCTCGCGGAACAACGCTTGAGCCGGCCCCGGACGTGGCCCCCACCACCCGAGCTTCTTCATGTTCTCATCGAAAACGATGGCTATCGGAATCGAGCGACCGCCGTGGCTCAGATGCCGGTCCATTATGTCGAGGTTTTCGTCGCGGTTGAACACACGCAGCTCGATGAAACCGTGGGCCGCGTCGGCAAGTTTGGCGAGCGCTGGGACTAAGGAAGCGGCGTCCCCACACCAATCCTCTGCGAGGACCAAAACGTAGCGTTGCCCCGGAAGGTTCTCGAGCCGGCGCTTTGCATCGGGCGGTATCTGTTGGTGATCGTAGACTCCGTTCCAGAGGCGGTCGTGCTTCTTCACCGATTTACGATACTCGCCGTAGGTATGTCCGTTCTCGAATCGTTCCCTGCTAATGCTCTCCATTCCGCTTCCTCATTACGTGGTCGATCGGGCGCTCGCAGAGGTGGTTTACTAAGAACGTCAGGGGCTTGTTCTGAGTCAACGGTTGAGCGGCCCATGTGGCACGATTCTGGCAACTTACTACAGCGAAGATCCGGCCCCGGGCCGTTGCGTCGACTTGGTCCGGGCACCTTGCCCGGTTGGCTCGGGCATTCTGTCCGGGTCTTCTAGGTGGAGATGGCGCGATCGCGCGGATCAACCCCGCTGCTTGCGGCCTGCCGCCCCCGATGGGGGCTCTCCCCGAAGTAAGGGCTTCCCCCCGAGTAGACGACCGGTAGTGCATCGGCAATGATAAGCCAGAGCCAGAATACGATGGGAAACAACGGCAACAGCGGCTTCGGCCCGTCCTCCAAGACGATCGCGTTGGAGCTGTACACGCTTGGCGGGGTTCGCCTATTGCAGGGTGGATCGGAGCTGGATGTGAACCTCGGACCTAAGCATCTGGCTCTCCTCATCTACGTATTCCACGAGCGGCGCCCGCTGCACCCGTTGGAGGTCGTAGAGCGGCTCGGCCGCGGCCAGGATGACGAGAAAGAGATACAGGGTCTCAAGCGAGCGATCGGCTGGCTTAACCGTGAAATACCGTTTCTCAACATCCGCATGACGTCCGAGACGATCGAGGGAGTGGGTGGCGTATGGCTCGACACTCGGGATGTGGACGCTGCCATCGACGCGTGCAAGCCGGCACCAGTAAAGCGACTGTACGTAGGCGAGTTTCTCGAGGGTTTCGAGTCCGGCGCAAAAGCATTCGACGAGTGGGCGCGCAAGGAGAGAGGGCGTCTCAAGCGGGCGTGGGACCATGCCTTGAGCCGGGCCGCTCACCAGGCCGAGGAGACGAACGACTGGAAGACGGCCGTCGAGTGGTGGCGGATCTTGGTATCGCAGGCGCCGATGCGCTCCGAGACCGTCGCTCGTTTGCTCGAAGCCTACGCGAGAACTGGTCGGCGCGACGAAGCGGCGAAGGCCCTGGCCGATTACAGGGCTAGGCTGGACCGCAGCGGTGTGTCGGAAGTACCCGGTGTCCTCAAGCAGGTGATCGCCCGGTTTCCGCTTCTGTACAAGGTCGCGACGGCAGCGCATAATACGGCAACGCACTATAGAGTCGCGGGGGCAGCGCCGACGCTCGAGGTTGCAGAAAAGCAGGTATCGGTAAGGCCTCAGGAGGCGCCGGCGCCCAAGCAGCATGAACCGGATTGGGCGGTTGAGCCGGCTCCAGCGCCGCCGGGCGCCTTCGACCTGTCCTTTGACCTGCCGGAAGTCAAGATCCCGCAGACTGAGGGGCTGGCACGGGCCGAGCACACTTCAGCCACCGCATTGGGACTGGAAGAGTCCCCGGCTGAGGAGACCCGGTCCTACAGGTACTTGGACAAGCCAATCCAGTTCGGCAATGCCCTCGGGCCATCGCCGCGCCTGTTGGCGGAAGCGAACGGCCATAGCGAGCTGGCGATCGACACAGTGGCATCCTCTTTCGTGAAGATCGCGGCCAGTTCGTCCGGCAAAGAGACGCCCGAGGACAGGACCAACGGCAACTCAGAGCCGGGCAAACCCGATGCGGAGCCTGAGATGTCTTCTTCCGAATCCGACGAGGCAGCGACGCCTGGCGATCCGCGTGGCAACGGCGGTCAGGCACACGGCCGCGCCGAGCTCGATCAGCCGAAGACCGACAAGTCCGAGGACAAGAACGGCGAAAGCGATTCTTCGCCGTTGGTCGGCGGAGATGAAGCGTCGATCAGCGAAGAAGCGGTGTCGTCTCCGTTCGGGCCTGCGGCCACTGGGAATGGTGATGGGGACAGAGATGAAGTGATTGATGAAGATGAAGATGAGGATGAAGATCGTGGCGGCGGTGGTGAGCGCGACCTCTACAAAGCGACGGCAGCGATTCTTGCCGCCTTCGTTGAGGATGATGGCGGGAACGGTGAGGACGGACCAGCGGCCAACGTGGAGACTGCGGCTGCGCCCAGGGTGATTCTGTTTGACAACGAGTCGGATTCGGACCCTCTCACCGAAACGCCAGCCTTTGAGAGCGCCGATCCGTGGGAGGATTTCGCCGACGCTCCTCCCGACGGCCCGGTAGACGAGGAGGCGCGCGAACGGCCCGCACACGCCGAGCCCGTCTTCGTGAGTCCCGATTTCGACGACGCGGAAGTCCCGGACTTCGATGATGAAGACTTCGAGGGCTACGGTAAACACTTCACGCGCGTCCGCCACGAGGTGACTTCTGTTCGGAAGCCTTGGCTCCCGTTCCTGCAGAAAGCGTTGAGCGACTTGGCCGAGTTGCTGAGCGGCCTGGTCGGCCGAGTCCGATCCAGATCCCGTAGCCGTGGCGTCGGGGCCTACGACCGTCACGAGGTATACTCCGACGAATTGGTGTACGACGCGCCCAAAGCGCCGTATGACTGGATGCACCAGGAGACGGTCGACGACCCCGAGACGGACGAGAAGCCCGTTCCAGAGTCTGCGACGGGTCGGGCTCCGGAGTCGCAGGTGAAACACGTCGAAGAGCCGGTCGTAGAGTACCCCCCCTTACCGCCGGAAGAGCCGGAACCGGTCTTGGATGAGCAGCCGGTACCGCAGCTGTTCTACGAGCATGAAGTGGAGCCGCACGACGCGCCCGCATCGGAGCCATACGCGGGGTCGCGAGAGACCGAAGACGAGTACGAGCAGGGACTGTACGAGGACTACGAACAGGAATCATATGGCCAGTACGTGCCCGACCCTGGCGACTGGGATCTCGAGTCGACCGATGCAGAGCCCGTCGCGGTGCTGCGGCGCTTCTGGTACGCTCCACTGGTAGCCTTGATCGCCGTGGCGGCGTTTGCGTTCGGGCCGGGGCTAGTCGACATGTTCAGTGGTGGGCCGGGAGAATCTGCCGGCTCCAGCGGACCTACGTCACCGGAGACCTCGCTACCCAAGGTGACGATCAAGACACCGTCATTCGTCGAGAAGTCGGTTGCCAAGATCAGTGGACTATTCTCCGGCTCGATACTCGATAGCCCGGGAGAATGGTTGCTCGTGGCCGACGTCCGGACGACGTCCGCCGCTGAGAGCGGCGGTGCGGGTGAGGTGCAGGCCGCGGAGCCAGCCGAGAATGAGTTGTCTGCGGCCGCCCTTACTATGGCGTTGGAAGCCGACCTGATGCAGGCCAGGTACTACTTCGTCTTCCCGCGAGGCCGCGCGATGGTAGCGCTCGATCGTCAAGGTGCCGATGAGGCAAGGGCGCTTTCACTGGACGACGCTCTGTCGTTGGCCAGCGTCGAAGGTATATCGGCGGTGGTCGCCGGCACTCTGCACCGTGGGGCCACCGTGGACACGCTCGAGATCGAAGTGTTCGGCGGCACCGGAGCCTCCGTGTACCGTGCCTCGAAAGAGGTCTCGGAGGAGACGGGAACGCTGGGCACGCTGGCTCAGCTAGTCCAAGATGTACGGCGCCGACTGGGAGAACCGACTGATGACATCGAAGCCAGCCGGTCACCTCAGGATTTCCTGTCGGCTAAGCCCGAAGC
>JBDHHL010000147.1:0-9564 GCA_039589375.1 Gemmatimonadota bacterium
ATTCGATATTCGAAGGGTGTGTTATGAACCAGGGTGGGGAAAGTTCAAAGGTTTCACGGGCCAGCCACATCGCACGCTTCGATAGATTCCGCTGGTCCGGCGTCGATTCGCTCAGCTACAAAGATGAAGGCGAGAGCTGGCGGGCCGTGACGCGTCACGGATTGATTGGGGCGAGTGAAGGTACTCCCTTCCACGTGCGCTACTTCGAGGTAGGGCCCGGCGGCTACACGACGTACGAGCGGCATCAGCACCAGCACGTCGTCATCGCTCTTCGGGGACGAGGGGAGGTCAGGTTGGGCGAAGGCTGGGAACCGCTCAGCTTCGGCGACGTGACCTACGTGGCCTCGAACGACCCACACCAGTTCCGCAACGTGGGAGACGAGCCCTTCGGATTCCTCTGTATCGTCGCCGCGGACCGCGACCGCCCTGTCCCGCTCTAGAGCCGCCAGATCGCTCCCAAGGCGATCACCACTCCGTCCCCTTCTCCGAACAGGCCGTTCCCGAAGCGGAAGTCGAGCACGGCACCGATTTGCTCGGTGATGGTGAAGATTCCGCCGAGATCGAGCATCAGTGCGGAGTCGGTGTTCTCATCTCCCGAACCGATGCCGAACTCGAGACGGGGATGAGTGAACACCTCCGAGTCTCCGCCTGCCAGCTTGAAACCGATACCGGCGATGAACCCGACGGGGATCTTCCACACCGTTACTCCCGGCTCGCTCAGGCCGATCCCGAAGTCGAAACTCAGGTTCAACAGACCGCCGCCGTCGGTGAGCGGTCGGGCCAGCAGCCCGTAGCGAACGTCGGCGCCCGCATAAGGAGTGTCGTCGGCGTTGTCCCGTAACCACAGCCCGGCTCGACCGCCAATGTCCACATCGTCGCTGACGGGGAACCGGATCATGCCGCCGATTACGAAGGAGTTCTCGGGAAACGCGATGTAAGGTAGGAACGTTTCGCCCGCCGGTACGCCGGCCGCAAGCATGGCCGGTTCCTCGACGACCTGGGCGAATCCGTTGCCCGATCCGATAAAAAAGGCAGCGCCCGCCGCGGCAGCCGCTACCGTTGTTCTCCATCCACCCATGACCAACCTCCCTTAGCTGGCGTCGGACGCCAATGCCCCTCCACCTGGTATATTGGGCACGGGCGGGCCAGGATCAAGGGCTAGGGATGGACAGAGCGGCCCTGCTGGCGCTTTAACGGATGTCGCGCTCGCTGCATCTTACAGACGGGATGGACGAATACGGTCTGATAGAAAGGGCCCGGGCAGGAGACCGGGCGGCATTCGGTCAGCTGGTACGGCTGCACCGCGATGCCGTGTATCGCCTTGCGGCCCGCTGGCTCGGGGACTCGGAGCAGGCGCTGGACGTCGCCCAGGATGTCTTCGTCCGTGCCTTCGACGGGCTGAAGAACTACCGGGGAGACGGCCGGTTCAGAACGTGGCTGTTTTCTATCACATTGAATGTCGTCAGGACGGCGGCCCGCAGCCAGAAACGCCGCGGCGAAGTCCGGCTTGATACTGGGGCCGAGTTTCCCGACCTCCGTACGCCGCCGGACGCGAAGGTGGCGCGTGCCGAGGCCTATGCACGGGCTGCCAGTGAGCTTTCCTCGCTGCCGGAGAAGCAGCGCGGGGCAGTCACGCTGCGTATCTACGAAGGGCTGAGCTTCAAGGAGATCGGCGAGATCATCGGGTGCTCCGAAGGGTCTGCGCGGGTGAATTATCATCATGGGATTCAGAAGTTGAGAGAGGCTCTTACATGAAGAACCCTGATAATTGCTCGGGCGTCGGCGAGCTTATCCCGCAGTTCCTGGCTGGAAGGCTGGACGCCGATGACGAGCGGCGGGTGCGCGAGCATCTCGAGGGTTGCGTCGATTGCCGGCAGCGCGCCAACGCGGTGAGCCTGCTACAGCAGACACCGGTGCCCATTCCCGACCCGGACCGTTGGAACCACTTCGTGAATGGAGTCGTCGGTGCTACCGGGGCGGAACCGCGAAAAGGCGTCAGGCGCCGTGCCGTGACGATCATTACCGCCGTGGCGGCTGCGGCGGTCATCGCCGTTTCCTGGGTGCGCATCGTACAGGTCGGTTCTGACGAATCGGTGAGTATAGAAGTGATAGCTCGTGAGGTAGCCGAGCTCCCGGATGCTGAGGCGGAGGCCTGGACGGCCGGCTTGAGCCCGACGGCGTTCATGCCAGCCGGTTTCGACACAGCCGGCCTCAGCGAGGCGGAGCTGCAGCAATTGGCAACGGAGGTTGGCCGCACATGAACAGACAGCGACTGCATCGAGTTTCGGTCTTGATCCTGGCGTCGGCGCTGGCCGCGGTAGCTCCGGCTTTCTCTCAGACGGCGGCGGAGCGCGGCGGCCGCGAGGGCCGGCCGCAGCAGAGCCAGGAGCGGCTGATAGAGACCTTCCTCGATCACGCCACGACTGAGTTGAACCTCGACGTGGAACAAAGAAGCGGACTAGAGCAGGTGTTGCGGGAGACGATGGATCGACGCGGCGTGTTGGCGAGGAGTCAGGCGCAGCTTCGGCGCGAGATTCGGGACGCGCTGTCGGATCCCGCTACCACGGACGAGGACTTCCGGCGCCTCGCTGGCGCGATCCTCGATGTGCGGCGCCAAGAAGTCGAACTGCTCGATTGGCAGGAGGGGAGGTTGCTGGAGGTCCTGACGCCGCGACAGACGCTGCGATTCATGCTCATCCAGCAGCAGCTGGCCCAGCGCATCGACGACGTGCGCAAGAACCGCAACCGCTAGACGCGCCAACGCCGGTTCCCGAGTAGGGCGGCGGATATTTGCCTTGGCCCGCGCCACCCCTCGTACTCGGCCGCCCCTGCTCGGCGCTCATGTCTCGACGGCCGGGGGCCTCGAGCAAGCGCCGGCTCGCGGTGCCGAGATCGGCGCTCGGGTCATCCAGATCTTCACCAAGCAGGTGAACCGGTGGGCGGAACGTGACGTGGATGAGGATACGGCGGCCGCATTTCGAGTCGCCGCGAAGGCCCACGGCATCGTCGTAGCCGGCTCGCACGATTCCTACCTGATTAACCTCGCCAGTCCGGATCGCAGGCTTCGGGAACGGTCCCTTCGCTCGTTCTGTAAGGAACTGGAACGCTGCGAGACGCTCGGACTCGATTTCTTGGTCACCCATCCCGGCCACGCCACCGACGGGGACCGCGCGGGTGGGATGCGCCGCAACGCTGCGGAGATACGCCGGGCACTCCTGCGCATCGGCGGCACTACGCCGGTCCTTCTCGAGACGACTGCGGGTCAAGGCCGCTCGTTGGGCGCAAGTTTCGAGGAGCTGGCCGTTCTGCTCGAGGGAGTCGGGCCCGAGTTCCAGGATCGTTTGGGCGTCTGCATCGATACGGCACACGTGCTCGCCGCCGGCTATGATCTTGCCGGCGACTACGAAGGCGTGATGCAGGAATTCGATCGCATCATCGGGCTCGCTCGGCTTCGGCTCTTCCACCTGAACGACTCGAAGGCCCCTCTAGGTAGCCGCGTCGATCGACACGAACAGATTGGGAACGGGTACCTCGGCCGAGAGCCGTTCCGTCTTATCATGCGGGATCGACGATTTCGCGATGTGCCCAAGGTGATCGAGACGCCGAAGGGGGACGATCCGATTCGCAACGACCGCAGGAATCTCAACTGGTTGCGGCGCTGCTCACAAAGTAGCAGGAAGATCTGAGCCGCGCGCGGCGAACCGGGTCTCCCAGGTGACCCCGCTTGCTTCCAAGCCGACACAGCGATATGTAGAGTGCTCGGGGGACCGCTGAAGATTCAGGGTTCCAGCGTGCTCTGTCGTGGCGCCGCGATCCGCCTACATTGAACGCGGACGCGGAGTCAGTGAGCGCGCTCTTAGGAGTGGCGTCGACTTGTGAGCGCCGGCGACGCGTGTCATCAGTACTAGGCAGCGTAGACGCGTAACCCGTATGTGGAGCGACATGGGCGAGATTACTAAATCCGGCGGTCGTGCGGATATCGAGGCGCGTCTGGGGTCGATTGCTGAACTGCTTGGTCGCGAAGTGCCTGTCCATCCGCCTCTGGATCGCACGCCCGAAGCCCGGCACAGCCACCTGTTCGAGGAAGCCCAACAACTTTACGAGAACGAGCTGACTTGGGAGGAGGAAACGGGCGAAGAATCCACAGAGTCCGGGTCCGTCGTCGCGCTGGTGTTCCCGGGCACGCTGGCTTTGATGGATGCGTTGCTCACGTCGCACGCGGCCAGCGAACTGGGTGAGGGAGGGACCCACCGCGATGTGGTCTCTTCATTCCTCGAGTGGATGTCGGCCAGGCTGCTGATGCTGCGCTCGGGGCAGCTTCGCAGCAGCGCCACCGAGAGGGCAAAGGAGGTCGATCTAACGGACCGGCTGATCGACCTGGTACTCTACCGCTACTGCGGGCTGAGTGATGAGGAGATGGACCGGATAGACGCGTATCGTAACTGACCTCGTCGTCCAGCCTGGCTTGTTACAAAACTCCGACTGATAGCTTTGCGAGATGAATATCATTGTCTGCATCAAACGTGTGCCTGATTCGGAAAGTCGTGTCGGCGTCGGATCCGATGGCGTCTCAGTTGACACGGACGGCGTGAAGTTCGTCGTCAACCCGTACGACGAGTATGCGGTCGAGGAAGCGCTGCGGCTCAAGGAAGCGGCGGGAGAAGGGACCGTGACCGTCATGACATTGGGCGGTGAAGAGTCGAAGGAGACATTGCGGACGGCTCTCGCGATGGGCGCGGACCAGGCTGTGTTGCTAAAAGGCCGGCCTTCAAGCGATGGTCTGGGAACGGCGGAAAGACTCGCCGAAGCGATCAAGGCTCGCGAATGCGATCTGGTCTTGTTCGGCAAGCAGGCGATCGACGACGATAACCTGCAGGTGCCGGCGATGGTTGCGGAACTGCTCGGACTTCCTTGCGCCAACGTCGTCATCGATCTGAAGATCGAAGGTAATAAGGCGACGGCTGAGCGGGAGGTGGAAGCTGGGCATGAAGTCCTGGAGTTCAATCTGCCTGCGGTCGTTGCGGCACAGAAGGGCCTGAACGAGCCTCGCTACGCGAGCCTGAAGGGCATCATGGCGGCGAAGAAGAAGCCGCTGGAGGAAGTTGACGTAGGCGACGCGGAATCTCGCGTCGAGGTCATGCAGGTCATGAGCCCGCCGGAGCGATCGGCGGGAGAGATCGTCGGGGAGGGGCCGGATGCAGTCCCCGAGCTGGTACGAAAGCTACGCGAACAAGCCAAGGTTCTTTGATCACTATGAGCGTACTTGCGATAGCGGAACAGAGGGGAGGGGCGGTCCGTCAGGCCAGCCTCGAGACGCTGGCGGCCGGGCGCGTGCTGGCGGATTCTCTCGGCGGTGAGCTAGTGGCGGTCCTGCTCGGTCCGCCGGGTATAGCCGGCGAGGCTGGGAAACTCGCCACATACGGTGCAGATAGGGTCATCGTGGGTAGCTCCGAGCTGTTCGACGAGTACGTGCCGGAGGGCTTCACCCATGTGCTTGCGCGTGCCGTCCAGGAGCAAGCGCCCAAAGCCGTGGTGTTGGCGGCCAGCGCGCAGAGCAAGGATCTGGCTCCGCGGCTGGCGGCAAGGCTCGGGGTCGGGATGGCCGGCGACGTGACCGAAGTCGGGATCGAGGATGGGCGCGTCGTTGCGGTGCGACCGGCCTACGCCGGCAAGGTCTTCGTCAAGCTGGGCTTCAAGACCGAGCCCGCCCTTCTCAGCGTGCGGTCCAGGGCGTACACCGCGGTGGAGAACGCCCGCGATGGTACGGTCGAGGATCTGACGGTCGAGCTCGACCCGTCTCAGTTGCCGATGACGGTCAGATCGGCGGCGACGGAGCAGAAAGGGCGGCCGGACGTTACCGAGGCGGAAGTCATCGTTGCCGGCGGCCGGGGGATGCAGGGCCCCGAGAACTGGTCGTTGCTGGAGGACCTCGCCGACGCGCTCGGCGACGCGACCGCGCTCGGTGCCAGCCGCGCCGTGGTCGACGCGGGTTGGCGACCGCACGACGAGCAGGTCGGTCAGACGGGCAAAGTGGTGGCTCCGCCTCTCTACATCGCCGTTGGCATTAGCGGCGCTATCCAGCACCTCGCGGGTATGCAAACCGCCAAGTGCATCGTGGCGCTGAACAAGGATGCGGAGGCGCCGATCTTCAAGGTTGCCGACTACGGCATCGTCGGCGACCTGTTCGAAGTCGTGCCGCGCCTCACCGAGGAAATCCGGAGACTACGCTCGGAGGAGTGACCATGAGTGGAAGGGCGTGCCGAACCGCTTTGCTGCCATTGTCGTTTGTCTGCGCGGCTTTCTTCGCCACGTCGGCCCGGGCGCAGTTCGAGGAGCCTGACACGATCCCGCGGTTCTCCATCGGCCCGACGGTCGAGGTCGTCTTCCGCGGCGTCCGCGGAGAACTCAGAGGTGGGGCAGGGAACGTCTCGTTCGGTGGCGGGCCGCCCGTGGGAGCCCGAGCGGACTACCGGCTCACCCGGACGCTGGCGATCGGTGCCGCAGGCAGCTGGGCCAGGCTCAACGAAAAGTTGGAGAGTTCGATCAGCACGTCGACGGGTCCTGGGAAACTCACGCAGTGGCAGGTGTCCGGCGAGCTGATGCTCAAGGTAAAGCCGAACATACCGGGCTACTTCATACTCGGCGGAGGGGTACGTTACATGATTCCGGATGGCGATGACCCCGGCGACTATTGGCACAATGCCGAGGCGTTCACGGATGGTGTGGGGGTCCTCGGTGCGGGTGTGGAATTGGGGTCGCGTCGTCGCCGGACCTTCAAGTTCGACTTTCGCCTCTACCTGGTTTCACCCTCGGATCAGTTAGATATCGAAACGAAGTCGGTATCGCTCGACTTCGCCCTGGGTCTCAGCCTGATGTTCAGGTTGTAGGTCGTATATCGTTCCGCCTACTTCTCACGCAGAACGATAGCGTCCAGTTCGGTGCCGGCGGGCAGTTCGCTGTTCGCCGGCACTCTGATCAGCGCGTCGGCCTGCGACATGGACGTCAGGATGCCGGAACCTTGGGGCCCCGTGAGCCGCGCCAGCCAGCCGCCGCCCTCTTGGCCTTCCAGCGTGGCGCGGTAGAAGTGGGTGAGGGGTCCTTTCGTGGCCACGGGCTCGGCGAGCCTTACACGGCGGACCGGGCGGTCGTATTGCGCCAGACCCATCATACTGCGGAGAGCAGGTCGGACCAGTACCTCGAACGTCACCATCGCGGAGACCGGGTTCCCGGGTAAGGCGAATACGGGCATGCCATCGAGCAGGCCGAAGGTGAACGGGCTTCCGGGACGCATCGTCACGCGATAGAACAGGAATTCCATTCCGAGCTCGTCGAGGACCTCCTTCACGTAGTCGTGATCGCCCACCGCGAGCCCCGCTGTCGTGATCAACGCGTCGAGGCCCATCGCCGTCTCGAGATGTTGTCGGAGGCTTTCCCGGTTGTCGCGAGCGATACCGAGAACAGCGGGTTCGGCTCCAGACTCCTTCACCTGGGCGGCCAGCGCGTACGAGTTCGAGTTCATGATGCGCTCGCCGGCGCGCACGAGAGGAAGTTCGCTGAAGTCCGCCAGTTCATCCCCAGTGGCGAGAATCCCCACCTTTGGGCGCCGAAACACGAGGACATCTTCCCGTCCCAGCAAAGCGAGCACACCGACCTCGGCGGGCCGGAGCAGTGTTCCTGCGGCCAGCGCGGTGTCGCCGGCCTCGAGATCCTCGCCTTTGCGGCGAACGTTGCGTCCGGCGTCGTCGCCGCTCAGGACGCGTACGGTGCCCGCATCCGAACCGGGCTCCGAATACTCCAGCCGGGTCACGCAATCGGCCCCGTCGGGAACGGGCGCACCGGTCATCACCCTGATCGCTTCGCCCGGTCCCACGGCACGGGTCGGGAATCCACCGGCCGGCACCTCCTCCAGGACGCGCAGCACGACCGGGTCTTCCTGGCTTGCGGCAATGACGTCATCGCTGCGAACGGCGAAGCCGTCCATGGCGCTGTTGTCCCAAGGGGGGTGCACGATCGCGGATGTCACATCGGCGGCCAGAACGCGGCCGAGAGCTTCGGTAACAGTTATTTCCTCAGGGCCGACGGCGACGATCCGGGAGAGGATGAGGCTGGAGGCCTCATCTATCGATAGCCAGTCGGCCTCTCGAGGCTGGCGGGCGCTAGCGTGGCGCTCGGTCATGGCTCCGGGGCCTCGGAATCGCGTGCGGCTGCCTCGGCGCGCTCGCGGTCTTCGGGTGAATTGACGTTGAGGAAAATCAGATCGAGGTCACCGAATCCCGCGACTTCGTCGCGCGCGATCGTTCCCACCCGTGTATCGAAGTAGAACGAGATGACGTGTCGGTCTCCCCGCTCGAGAGCGCGCTCGATGGCCGTCCGGCAACTCGTACTGTAGAAGGCGCAGAGCGGTTCCAGGCCGCGGCGTGAATCGCTCTCAGGTGCCACGACGTCGTGAGCAGCGCTCTCTTCGATTACCCGCCTTAGGAGGTCGGCGGACAAGAAGGGCATATCGCAGGCGGCGACAAGAGCTCCGCTGCAACCTTCGTCTTCCGCCCAGGCGACCGCCGTGTGGATCCCGCCCAAGGCACCCAGGCCCGGCTTCAGGTCGGGCCGGATCTCGATCTCCAGCGATCGAAAGGGCTCCGCGTCGTTGGCGACCAGCACCACGCGGCCCACAGCTTGCCGCATCGCCCGCAGTACGCGATCGATGATACGCTCGCCGCCTACGGTTTCCAGCGCCTTGGGCTGGCCGTCGTAGCGGCGGTTCATTCCACCGGCGAGCACAACGCCGAGGACCATCTCGCGATTCGTCGACCCGGTCACAGCTTGCCCTGCCGTTTCATCTCCTTGTGCCTGATCCGCAGGCACTCGTCCATGACAACGGCGATTCCTGCATCGCGGGCCAACTGCGCGGCCTCCTCGTTGGTCACGCCCAGCTGCATCCAAACGAGCCGCGTCCCGATTTCGACGGCTTCTTCGACGTGGGGGCGCACGAACTCGGAGGCTCGGAAGATGTTCACGATATCTATGGGACCTTCGCTATCCCGAGCCGAGGGGAGGTCGGCGTAGGCCTCTAGGTCCAGGACTGTGTCGTACCTCGGGTTGATCGGCACGACGTGGTACCCTTGCTCTATCAAGTAGCGAGCCACCGAGTTGCTGTCTCGATATGGTGTGGGAGAGCAGCCGACGACCGCGATGGTTTCGGACTGCTTGACGATCTCGATGACGCTTTCGCCGATAGCCATAAGCTAGAATCGGTTGTCCAGTCCCAGGGCCGGGAGACCGTATGTAGGGTCAACGCGTCGTAAGAGTGCAGGGGCATCCGTTCCCGTACCCACGGCGGTCACGGCGAGCGTGACCTCCAGCGTCGGCCTCACGATCCCGTAACGAAGGTGGCCGCCCAGCACCGAATAGTCGGCCCGTCCTAGCGTGATGTGAGCGTGGACGATGGGCTTGTCATCGTGCAGCGCTACGTTGCCGATCAGCGCCAGTACTTCCATCTGCTCGTCGAATTCCTGATCGCGGTATTCTTTCGCGACGACGTCGAAGAAAGCGATCTTCGTTCGGCTC
>JBDHHL010000148.1:0-9524 GCA_039589375.1 Gemmatimonadota bacterium
ACTGCCTTCGGAAGTGAAGGCGAGCTTGCTCCCGTCGGGTGAGAGCACACCGTTCCGCGGCTTGCTGGCGATGTGGATCTTGCGGAAGCGCGGCTCTTGCTCCAACTCCGCCAAAGCTCGCGTCAGGCTGGCCAGCCGCTGCCGCGCCACGGCCACTTCCTGTGCCGCTTCGGGGTAGTTGGCGATCACTCCTTGGTAGGCTTGCTGCGCCTCCCGCAGACCGAGCTTCTCGTAGCAAAGTCCGATGTGCAGCAGCGCCTTCGCTCCGATCGTCCGGTTGTTGGAGAAGCTTTCCAAGATCTGCCTGTAAACATCGACCGCGCTCTCCAGGTTTCCCTGGACTTCCTCCTGGTAGAGGCCGGCCTGGTAGAGCTCTTCGGCGCTCTGCTGTGCAAAGGCGGGCGAGGACCAGATGAACACGAACGCGAGAAAGGCGAGAAAGACTCTGTGCAGCTTCATGACTACTTGACCTCACTCTCTACATCTGATACGTGGGCTACGCTTTTCGGCTGCAGTCAACGGGCGATCACCAGATGGACCAGGAGCTCGAGTAGCCGACTCGAGCAGCCTACGGCTCTCGCTCCAGCACTTCCTTGAGATTGTCCATCACCCAGACTTCGTTCTCCTGGGTGTACGTGGTCAGCGCGATCTGCCGGCCGTCGGGGCTCAACTCGAACCAACTACCCCACTTGCCTTCGCCGACGGTCCAGAGGTACTCGGGGTCGCCGCCGGCAGCCGCGACTCGCCAAACGTGGGTCCGCCACTCGTCACCCTGTATGGGCACGGAGTACAGGATGTACTCGCCGTCGGGTGTCCAACTCACACTAGTAAATCCCAAGTAGCTCACGGAATCGCCAGCCGCGAAGATCGGACGTTTATATCCGGTCTCGAGGTCCAGCACTGCAAGGCTCCCTCCCTCGGTAGCGCTGTGTGGATCCCTGACTGAAACCACGGCGTGGCGACCGCCTGGAGCGACCTTCAGCAGACTCGGGATGAGAAGCGAATCCTGATAGAGTTCGCTTTCCTCACCAGAAGCGAGCTCGCGGCGCACCAATCGCCCCAGCTGCTGCTCGCCGGTCACCGAGTAGATGATCGCTTCACCATCATGGGACCATTCCGCCGATAGCTGCTGCAATGCGATACCTTCAGGAAGGCTTACTAGACGGGTGACCTCCTCACTGGCCACGTCGACCGCGAATATCCCATAGCGATATTTCCGGTCCTCTTGTGTATCGTCCATGCCGATGACGAGAATCGCGCGTCCGTCGGGAGACCACTCTTCCAGGAAGCGCGCACGCAGGTGGGAGGCAAGCTCCCGCTGCTCCCCGGTAGTCAAGTGCCGAATGTTGATGCGCCCGAGCTTCCCCGATGTGAGGCTCGGTGATTCGGTAATGAACGCCAGGTACTGGGCGTCGGGAGCCCAATGGGGATCGCGATTCGAACCGAGTAGTGGCGTCGCGGCTTCAAGATTCACCGCACCAGCGGCCAAATCGAACGGGGAAATGCTGGTGGTGAACCAGCGCGTGAACACTTTGTAGAAGAAGGATCCGCTCTCGCTGAACCCCGCGGCGCTCACTTCGCCCATATCGCGTTGCAGTTTGCGAGGCGGTCCCACGATCGCCTCGCCGCGGATCGAAGCGGCCCAAAGATCCCACGTGCCATCCCGATCGCTCAGAAAGAGCACCTGGTCGGTCCCAGGAACCCAGCCAAGCAGATGGTCCTTTGCCGGATGTTGGATCAGGGGAACCACGTCACCACCGTCGAGCGGCAGCAGCCAGACGTCGTAGTTACCGTCGTCCTGATCCACCGGTCCATCGTAGACGAGATAGCGATCGTCCGATGACAACGACGCTCGCAGGCCGTACCGCGCACTCGGTAGTTCATGCACCACCTGTGCGCTACCGTCGCCCACCGACACCATAACGATCTCGAATGTCCCCTGCGGGTTAGCTTCCGACCAGCAACTCCAGCGGGCGGCAACGTGCTTACCGTCGGACATCCATTCGTACGGGTGAACCCAACAACCCTTCTCCCTCAGCAGCTCGCGAACGTTCTCGCCGTCCGTCCCCACGACGCGCAGGCTTCCACCCTGATCTTGCTGGGAGTAGCCGTGCGCGACCCACTCGCCGTCGGGTGACACTCTGCCCCCGTACGAGAAAGCCCACGGTTCGGCATAGGTCGCGTCTTCCGTGAGATAACGGCTCTTTCCCGTGGCGACTTCCCGGACCGCCAAGTTGCCAGTCTTCTGCCCATCACTCCAAACGAAGTACTTCCCGTCGGGTGCCGGACCGTCTGCGCTGGCATTCGGTCCAGACCACACGAGCCGCGTTGTGATACCGACTTCCTCAGCGGCTCGAATCGCCCGCTGGAGCGCCGTTAGGCGCGCACGCGCCTCCGCCGCGGCCTCGCTCTGATCGGCATAATCGTTCAGCAGGCGCTGGTAGGCATTCGTCGCCTCTGTCCGACCGAGCTTCTCGTAGCAGTTCCCCAAGTGCAGCAACGCCTTCGCGGCCACCGCCCTGGCGTCGCCGTGACGTTCCACGATGTCTCGATAGAGCTGGATCGCCCGCTCGAGATCGCCCTTAACCTCTTCCTGATAGAGAGCCGCCTGGTACAGCTCCTCGGCGGTCTGCTGGGCGTTGGCCGCCGCCGCCCAGGTCAACGTGAGAACCATGGCCGTTGTGATGACACGACGCGCTTTCATTATCCGTTACTCCTGACAAGTGGCTCCGGTGCGACTCTAACTGGAATCTACCGGAACACTTCCGAGGATGATTGAAGTCTGCGTGGAGTGCCTGTTAAGAAATGGTTAAGCTCCTTCAGACACGAACTTGTAGCCGACGCCACGAACGTTGACGATGTACGTCGGGTCCGCCGGGTCGTCCTCGAGCTTCTTCCTGAGATGGGCGACGTGGGTATCCACGGTGCGCGGGAAGACGTCCCAGTCATCGCCCCAGACTTCGTTGAGAATTACGTCGCGGCGGACCACCTCGTCTCGGTGGCAGATGAGCATGCGCAGCAGGGCGAACTCCTTCGCTGTGAGCTCTACCGTTCGCTCGCCTTTTGTCACCGCGTACCCCTTGAAGTCGACCGCTACATCTCCGAACCGGTAGCGCTCGAGCGGCGGATCGGCCGGCTTGGAGCGCCTGAGCAGCGCTTTCACGCGGGCGAGCAGCTCGCGAGGGCTGAAGGGTTTGGTCACGTAGTCGTCGGCGCCTAGCTCGAGGCCGAGCACCTTATCGACTTCCTGGCTCTTGGCGGTGAGCATGAGGATCGGCGTGGTGTTCCCGGCCGCGCGCAGTTGCTTGCAGATCTCGAAGCCGTCCATCGAGGGGAGCATGATATCGAGCACGATGAGATCGTAGCCGCCCTTCTTGGCGCGCTCGAATCCGCGGGCGCCGTCGGTCTCGCCCGTCACCGCATAGCCCTCGAGGCTGAGGTCATCCTCCAGGGCCATTAGGATGCTCTCTTCGTCCTCAATGATCAGGATCTTAGGCATCGTCTTGCTCCGTCTTGACCGGAAGCCTGATGGAAAAGGTGCTGCCGCGGCCCAGCTCGCTCTCGACGCGTACGGTCCCGCCGTGCGCTTCCACGATCTCCTTGACCAGGGTCAGCCCGAGACCGCTGCCTTTGACCGACCGGGTCAGCGCGTCGCCGCCGCGATAGAAACGGTCGAAGACCTTGTCGATCTCGTCCGCGGAGATGCCTACGCCGAAATCCTGGACGGCGATCGTCACGAACCCATCGGCGCTACTGGCACGGAGGTTGATCTGCTTCGCCTCGTCGGAGTACTGGATAGCGTTGTCGATCAAGTTCGAGATCGCTTGCACGATCGCGTCTCTATCGGCACGCACGCGCGGAAGGCGCTCCGCGACGTGAGCCTCGACGACGTAGCCCTCATGTCCGACGCGGTGCTGGGTCGTCGTCACGATGTCCCGCACGCACTCTCCCACATCGACCGGCTCGAAGCGAAATTCCTTTCTGCCTTCCTCGATGCGGGCGATGTCGAGGATGTTCGTCACCAGCGAGGACAGCCTCGAGCTCTGTTCGACGAGCACATCGTAGTAGCGGCGTCGGCGTTCCTCGGACGGCACCCGGTCGGCCTGCAGCATCTCCGCCAGTTGCCGGATAGAGGTGAGCGGGCTCTTGAACTCGTGCGAGACGGTGGAGACGAAGTCGGATTTCAGGCGCGCCAGCTCCAATTCGTGCGCAACGGCGCGGACCGTCAGGATCAAGCCGAACGCGAGGATGCTGGCAATCAGAAGGAACATGTAGAAGTAGATGCTCTGGCTGGAAGCGAATAGACGCTTATAGGGGTTCTCTGGCCGCTGATAGAACTCCATCAGCCACGGCGGAAAATTCCCGCCAAAGACCGCGTTGACGGTTATCGACCCGACCGGCGCCTCCTCCGCTGCGAGCAACGCACGTCCGTCTCTCGCTCTCACGACCCAATCCGTCGTGCTAAGATCGATCAGCGAATCGAGAGCCGGTCGCACGACCCGTTCCCTGAGGCACTCTTCATCCAGCAGCAGTCCCCAGGAACCCGCGGAGCTGAGCGACTGATTCAGGAAGGCAACGAGATAGCTGAGACCACTGCTCTCCAGCACGAACCGATTTCCGCTATCGGTTGCCCCCGCAAGACGTCGAGACAGTCGCGAGCCCAGATCCTCGCCTGCGTTCTGTTGGAACGTCAGTAGGCGCTCGGTTCTCGCTCTGCGCTCGCCTTCGTATTTTCTGAGCGACGCGACGGCGAGTTGGTGCTCTTCGAGCGAGTCGGGGGAGGCGACGCCTGCCAACAGCGTATCGATCGAACCCGTGGCTTGCCCCTTGAAGAACTCGTACTGAGCCCGCTCCAGCGTCCACTCTCCGTTCACGAGCCGCTCGTACAGGCCGACGAAGGCGTCGAGCGCTGCCGTAGAGTCCGCCGCCGCCAGCAGCAACGACGCGTGCTCGAGCGCAGCGATGGGACCGATCGGCACGCCGACCCGCGTACGCACCTGGTTGTAGTCCTGCAGAAGCGTCTCGCACGTGGTGATGGCTGCTTCGATGCGACCCGACTTTCGCTGGACCCGGGCGATGGCAACGAGCAGTTCGCCCTGGAAGACGGGATCAGCGATCTTGGCAAACGCCGCGCGATAGCTGGTCAGCGCCCCGCCGTAGTTGCGCTGCTGAAACTCGCGCCGCTGTCCGACCTGCACGTCGCTTGCAATCGCGGCGGGCCACGATGCGCCGGCGACCTGGCTGCTTCCGTCGGGGAGGAACAACAAATCGGCAGCCGGCAAGCGAACCGTCTCCGGCCCCTCGAAGAAGAACACCTCCTCGACCAGCGGTTGGCGCGCGTGCGCGCTGTCCAGGGCCGTCGCCAACTGTGGGTCTGTGACGTACTCGTGGTTGACGATGACGGTCGCGAAGCTCTGCTCGACTAGTGTGATCTGCGCATCGACGGTGTCAGAGATCAGCTCCGAGATGGTGCGGTGCTCGTTGAGTCGCCGTTGTTCGAGCAACGCCGCCTCGTTGCGAATACCGCGGAAGGCGAGGTAGGCCAGCACCAGGCTGGGTATGCCAACGCCCAGCAAGAAAAGGAAGGTGATCTTCCTGCGCCTAAGCAGCGGGATTTCCATAAGCGGCAGACCGTAAAGGGGCGCACATTTCTATGGTGTCCCCATCGGTGTTTGCACGCAAGTTTGGGCACGCGACACCGTTCGCGCGCCACCGCTGATCGCGACCGTCGTGGTCGCGCACTCAGTACCCGACGGCCGCTCCGTCGCGCCGTGGATCAGCGGCTCCAACCAGCCAACCATCGTCGCGGACCAACACGGCGTGCACGCCACCGAAGAACATGTCGTACGGCCTTTGCACGGCCAGGTCGTAACCGCGAGCGCGCAGCCCGGCGAGCGCCTCCGAGGTGAAGCCCTGCTCGAGCTGGACCCGCCGCGACCGGTAGGCGGGGTAGATCCGCGGCATGGCCACGGCCCGCGCCGGGTCAAAGCCGAAGTCGAGCGTGTAGATGATGGTGTGGACGATCGCCGGCGGTATTCTTCCGGAAGCCGGCGACCCGACCACCAGCTTGATGTCGTCGCCTTGCAGCACCAGGCTGGGCGCCGTGCTCGAGCGCGGCGACCGGTACGGCCCGCGACGATTCGCCTCGGGCCCGCCGAAGTTCATAGCAGCGGTGTTGTAGAAGGCGCCCTCGGAGAACGTGCCGGAGCCGAAGTAGAGACCCATCGTGTAGGTCATCGAGACGGCGTTCCGATCTTTGTCCACCACCGACAGATGCGTGGTTTGCGCGTACTCCTCTTCGCCGCGCCAGCGGTTCTGAGAAGTCTCTACCTCCGGCTTCGGGAAGGTCGTGGCCGGGAACGGATCGATGGCCGCGCAGCTGGGGGCCGGCGGCAGTTTGTCCTCGTCCCAAGGATCACCGGGCGCCAGCGTATCGGTGACGGTCGCGCCAATTAGTGCCGCTCGTTCGGCGGCGTACGCCGCGCTGGTGAGGCCCGCGCCGGGCACCGCGGCATCACCGGGCGCCCCGACCCAAGCATCGCGATCCGCTCTGGCGATACGGATGGCATCCACCACTCTCCCGAGCGCCTCCGGGTCCTGATACGGCAGGCTGTCCGGATAGAAGATCGCCGCGACCTCCGGATCGGCAGTCAGCTTCGCTCTTGCTTCGACGATCACTCCGGCCAGGAGCGTGTGGACCAGGAATCCGTCGCGGGCGAGGCGGACCGCCGGCTCCAGCACCGTCTCGACCGGCAGCGTGCCGTAATGCTCGTGCGCCGCGAGCAGACCGCCTACCGCGCCCGGTACGCCGACCAGTCGCTCGGGCGTGATCGCCGCGCGGGCTTCCTCATCTTCGGATTGCATCGCTTCGTCGAGCGCGAAGTCTGGATCGCCCTTGGCTACGGGGTAGAACTCCACGTGATCGGCCCGGTTTTCCGTCTCCATCCAGATCGTCATCGAGCCGCCGCCGCCGATCCCCGCCATCATCGGCTCGAGAACGCCCAGGGCAAACGCGGTGGCCACGGCCGCGTCGACGGCGTTGCCGCCGCGACGTGAGCGATCATTCTGATGGCAGGTGTATCGATGACCGAGGCGTGCGGGATGGACATAGTCGGCTCCTAGGTCAGCTCGCCATTCTTTGAAGGTAGCGTGGGGTTGGGACAGCCTGAGGATACCTACGGAGGCCTCGACGCCGCAAGCGGCGACAGCTTGAAGACGCTGCCGCCGACGCTGTGCATTCGGAGTTTGTGCGGGCCTATTCCAGCAGCTCCTTGATCTCCTCGCTCGACAACACCTTGCCGGCGGATTTCACCTGGCCGTCCACCGCCAGCGCAGGCGTGATCATGACGCCGAATGACATGATCTCCTTCAGGTCGGTGACCTTCTCGATCTCGTAGCCGCCGAGCTCGGCTGCGACCGCTGCGGCGTTTGCGGCCAAGCGGTCGCAGTTGGGGCACCCTGTGCCCAAAATCTGAATCTTCTTCATTAAGTATCTCCTATCCAAAGAGCGTCCCATAGATCAATCCGGCGATCGTCGACATCACGACGACCAACGCCACGTAAACCAGCGTCTTATGCGTTCCGATCACGTTGCGGATGACCAGCATGTTGGGGAGCGATAGCGCCGGCCCGGCGAGCAGCAACGCCAGCGCCGGTCCCGCACCCATGCCGTTGCCGACAAGGCCCTGCAGGATCGGCACCTCCGTCAACGTCGCGAAGTACATGAACGCGCCGGCGATCGAGGCGAAGAAATTGGCGAACAGCGAGTTGCCGCCCACGGCCCCGCTCACCCAATGAGAGGGGATCAGGCCCTCGTGATCGGGGCGGCCCAGCAGTGCCCCGGCTATCAGCACCCCGATCAGCAGAAGCGGCAAGATCTGTTTCGCGAAGCGCCACGACTCGGCGAACCAGTCGCCCGGCTCGCCCGAGCGCGTGCTGGTGATGACCGACAATCCAATCACCGCGGCCGCGAACGGAACCAGCGGTCGCCCGATGAAGAGTATCGACAGCCCGGTGACCACTACGACAGTCGCTGCAACCTTCCACAACTCCAGGTCGAACCAGCGAACGAGAACGACGGCCAGGAAGAGCGACAAGAGGGCTGTTAGCACCCACTTCCCCGAGTGGATCGCGTGCCAGATCCCCGCCTGCTCCGCCGGCTGACCCCAATTCGCGAAGACCAGGATTCCGATGAGCAACCCGAAGAAGAGCGCGTTCTGCCACAGCGAACGCCTGACCTCGGGCTCGGGCATCTGCGCCTGGATGCTCGCCTTTTCGGCCTCCTGTCTGCGGAACACGAAGTGCATGCACAGGCCGATGACGATGCTGAACAGCACGGCGCCTACAGCCCGGGCGACGCCGAGTTGGAGCCCCAAGACGCGAGCCGTGAAGATGATCGCGAGAACGTTGATCGCCGGCCCGGCATAGAGGAACGCCGACGCCGGTCCCAGCCCGGCGCCCATCCCGTAGATCCCTGCGAACAGCGGCAGCACGGTACACGAGCAGACGGCCAACAGCGTGCCCGAGACCGACGCTACGCCGTAGGCGACGACCTTCTTGGCCCCAGCGCCCAAGTACTTCAGCACCGAGGCGTGGCTGACGAAGACGGCGATAGCGCCGGCGATGAAGAACGCGGGTATCAGGCACAGGATGACGTGCTCCTGCGCGTACCAGCGAACCAGATAGAGCGCTTCCCAGAACGCGTTCTCGACGCGGGCCGATCCTCGCAGCCACTCCAACGGCAAGTAGAAGCAGAGAAGGAAGACGGCGACGATGACGGCCAGAGCCTTCCACTCCGTCCGCCATCGGGTCGCGGATCCCGCGGCTGCTGTCGCTTCGCTCGCCGCGGTCTTGTCGTGATGGCTCGCGCTCGGTGCTGTTGCAGGTGAGCCGACGCTCATGACACCAGTTCCGCTTGTTCCCTGGCCGTCGCTTCCAGGACGCCTTCCGCGCATGAGAAGAAGTTCAGCACGCAGGGAGTGCGCAGCGAGTAGAAGACACGGCTACCGCGCTTCTCGTCCCGTACGATCCCGGAGTTCTTGAGAACGGCCAGATGCTTCGAGATCGTGGAGACATCGGCATCGACCATCTCGTTCAGCTCGCAGACGCACCGTTCACCCCTGGAGAGCTGATCGACGAAGAAGAGTCGGGTCGGGTGGGCGAGCGCTTTGATGACTCGGGCGCGGGCGTCGAATACGGCTTTGGTCTTGGGATCCATTAGTTCTTCTGCGCGTTCTGGCTTGATGGCCGCAAGTCGCGTCTGGTGGGTTGGGACGCCCACCGGGTCCTTGGCTATTTTGCCAAATGACCATAGGTTTGTCAACTAGAACGCCGCAGCGACGGCCAGGTTTCGCGCGGAGTATCGCCCCAGATCAAGCCTCTCAAACGGTCACTGTACACAGCGATTTGTCTGGCGGAGCACGGTTGACACCCCTCTGAGGCTCCAGTAGGTTAGGGCGCTTGCTGCGGGGTGGAGCAGTCAGGTAGCTCGCCGGGCTCATAACCCGGAGGTCGTGGGTTCAAAT
>JBDHHL010000149.1:0-9514 GCA_039589375.1 Gemmatimonadota bacterium
CGCGCCGTTCCTGTCCATCGTCTTCAAGCTCACCGATGACCTGGACAAGTACCTCGCGCGCGGTCTTTCCGTGCGGCAGGTCCTGCTGGCCTACGTCTACGACTTCCCCTATCAGATGTCGCTTTCCCTCCCCGTGGCCAGTCTCTTCGGGGCCGTGTTCACCGTGGCGCTGATGAGCCGGCACTCCGAAGTCGTCGCGGCCAAGGCAAGCGGTGTCAGCTTCTATCGCCTCATCGCCCCGATGTTCGTTCTCGGCGCGCTGGTCAGCATCGGAGGCCTGGCGCTAGGGGAACTGGTTCCCGTCACCAACCGACTGCGTGCAGAAGCCTTGGAGGAACGCGCACGTTCCAACCGCCGGATTAACTCTCAGTTCGTGTACGGTGCCGACGGCGGACGCGCTTATACCGTGCGGCGGCTGCTGGCAGACGAGGGGCGCATTGAGGACATAGTCATCGATCGCGAGGGGACCGGCACTGAATACCCGACCTATAGGATCTTCGCGCCGAGGGCCGAGTTCACCGATGAACGCTGGGTATTGGTCGACGGCTACCTCAATTACTTCCCAGAGCGCGACAGGATGATGACCTTCGCGTTCGACTCGCTGCAGCAGCTCGACTTCTCCGAGACACCGCAAGATTTGCTGGCGGAGCCGAAAGACCCGGAGGAGATGAACTACGCGGAGCTAGGGCGGTTTATCGACTCTATCCGGCGATCCGGTGGCGACGCCGGCAAGCTGGAGGTTGAGCGGATGCTGAAGATAGCGCTGCCGGTCGCCTGCCTGATCGTGGTGCTTTTCGGATCCGCCCTTGGGAACAGCACCGGCCGCGCCGGCCCCGCGATGGGCGTCGGGATAGCTCTGGCCAACGTGCTGATATACTTGCTCTGCGTCAGGATCGTGCAGGGCTTGGGCGCCGGCGGCGTCTTGCCTCCTTACCTGGCAGCATGGCTCCCCAACACGCTGTTCCTTGGCCTGGGCGTCGTCCTGCTGGCGCGGACGCGCACGTGAGCCCCGCCGCGTCCGCATCGGCGCAGACAGGCTCCGTTGACTAGGTAGTTGTATTTGGATTGGCCTGGTGATTTACCGAGGAGCCTGGTTCAGCCCACAGTGAGCGGCTCCAACAACGAGCCGCCGCCCGCCCGTTCATCCGCCTGCAACAGCAGGTCCTTCGACTCGCCTCCGTCCTCCGGATGGCCGGCTACGCCCACCGTAAGCCCCGGCTCACCGCTGCGACCGACTAGCTCGCGCGACGACCGGTACGACGCGAGCACTCGCTGCGTCGCCACGCGGCTTCCTTCGAGATCGGTATCCGGAAGCAGGACCCCAACGCCACGATCGCCGAACATGCCCACCACATCGAGGAGGCGACAGCACTCTCGAGCTTGCCTCGCCACCTCCTGCACTTCGCGCTCGTCCGGCCGCTCTAGCTTGAATAGCGCGACTGAGAGCGGCGTCTTCCGGCGCCGCGCTCGCTCCAGCTCGGCCTCCAGCAACAGGGCGAACCCCAGCTTGTTGTAGCAGCCAGAGACCTCGGTCTTGAGGTTTTCGATCTCCAGCGATTCGGCCTTGCTCAGGAAGTCCAGCTCTGCCGTCCTCCTCAGCCTGACCGGACCTTCACTGATCGCTACCGCCTGCGTCAACGATTCCAGATAGTAGAGCTCGACGGCTCGCCGCGCCGACGCGGACAGCTGTTCCGCCAGCTCCCGGGCAGCGTCTTTTCCCTGGCCAGGCTCGAAGTTGTCCATGCGCAAGGAGGCCAACCGTAACCCGAGAGCCAGATCACGAGCCGTGTTCGCAGCTATGCTGCGTAGATCCTGCGCCGCCCCCTTCTCACGTTTCATCGCGCGCGAGCTCCCCGCTGGACTAGCCGACGGATGCTGCATTATGCCTAGACCCGGCAACTCGATACGTTCGGCATTTCCCACTTCACACCGCACCAGGGACAGTGGTACGTCCCCTCATCGGCGCCGGACGGAAACCACTTAGCCCGGCTCCTCGACCCGGGCTGCAGAGCCGTGCCGCACCGGGCACACTGCAATCGCTCACCCCTTCGATGCAAGTCCCTCAGCTCATCGTGCTCCCCGGTCGTATACGGCCTGATGCTGATCACCAGCTCGTGGTCCGGACGTCGGGTGCACCGCAGGACAACCCGCGATCCCATGCCCCCGTTGTTGCCGAACTTCCTCAGGCTCGTCAGAAACTTACCCTTACAGCGCGGGTGGATACAGTCCAACGCCACATCGCGAGCAAGAAAGGCCCGCTTTGCGTCGGCCACTATCTCGCGGGGCCTTTGCCCGTTCCCCAGGCCACCGTCCGGCCGGAACGGCCGCTGTAGCGCTCCTGGATCGTCTTCGCGCGATCCCCATCGCCACCTCAACCGTGCGACATTGAACCTGCTCCACATACTGCTACGCCGAACCTTCCTTTATGGTTGCCAGGTGTGCACCAGCCGCCGGACGCTCGGGAACTCCCCGACGAGCCGGCGAACTCGAGCCGGCTTCTCGCGCACCTGCGGCCGGGCGCGATAACCCAAGCAACCGTAAGGGCACGAAACCTGCCAGCTGAGGACGGCCGAACTCCAAACGTCATAACCATTGGGTAAAACACAACTTAGAGACAGCGATGCGCCTGCTTGGAGGTTCGTCCGGACGGCCTAAGTCTACCGGAAGGCGGTCATAGTGACCGACTCGCGTGCCGCCATATCGTAGTATATACTACGTATCAATGTGGCAGACGCTCGGTGTTCGGTGTTCGATTTTCGGTGTTCGGCAGCCGGTGTTCGGTGTTCGGCAGCCGTCAGTCCTGTCCAAGTCGCTCGACCTGCCAACGCCTGGCCAAGCTGTCGAACTCGGCGACGAGCGCTTGCCGGCGGGCTACGAGTTGCTCGCGCAACGCGCGCGTGCCGATGGACCGCCGGAACATGCGCACGTCTTCACGCACCATCTTCCAGCGGTCGCGCCAGCGAAGCGCCACGAGACCGACCACAGGGAGCACGACGGCGGCGACGATCATTCCGAGTAGACCGACGAACCACCAGGCCGCGGCCAGGTAGAGCGCGAAGGTCAACGGAAACGCCAGCAGGGCAGTTCCCAGCTTATAGCTGGCGACCGCTTCGTACGGTGGATTGTAGAGGCTGAGGCTGGCCTTCGGCGATTTGTACGGAACGTACCAGACCAGGGTTCCCAGCATTGCCAGCGGCAGGCCGATCAGAAGCAGCGCACCCTGGTACAACAAATACCTGGCGATGCCGGCCGGATGGAAGCGTTCCGGCAGTCCGCCCTCGCGCACCCCGAGGGCGTGTAGCTGGTTACGATAGCCCAACACCGAGTCGCTGAGCTTCTGGTACCGCTCAGGCTCTGTGACGTACAGCCAGGCAAGCGCTTCCGCAAACCGCTGCAGCCGCGACATGCGCGCCAGACCCTGCCGCGCTCGGGGCTTGGCCAGCCCCTTCTCCGTCGCGTAGAGAGACTCCGCCGCCTCCAGCAGAATCCGGTCCTCGCGCGTCGGCAGATTGAGCGTCACCTTCTCGAGCGCCTCCCGCATCGCCGCAGTCAATGACTCCACGGCAGCCCACTCGTCGCTTTGCCGCATCTCGCGCCAGTTGCCGACCTCGAATGGCCGCCCGACCGCTACGGCGACCCGCCCTCTGAAAGCGTGCTTCCTATGGTAGGTCAGCCCCACGGGCACAACCCTCAGCTTCAGCTGCCAATCGGCCGCCTCCTCCGCTTCCAGGGCGATCCGCGCCGCGCCGGTCTTCATCTTTCCCAGCCGCGCCTCGGAGTGACTCAGCCCTTCCGGGAAGACGAGCACGGCCTCTTTCTGCCTTAGCGCTGCTACGGCTGTCTGGAATGTGCTCTCGTTTCTCCACGTTTCGCCGGGGAAGTCCTGGGGACGGTAGACCGGCAGCGCGCCTAGCCCGCGGAGGACGTGCCCGATCAAGGCGTGCTCGAACAGCGGTGCTTTTGCCAGCGGACGTACGCGGCGGTTGGCAATCCGCATCACGACGAGCCCATCCATCGCGCTGTTCGGATGGTTGGCGATGACCAGGACCGGCCCTTCCGGGATACTCCTGCCCACGCGCCCCACATCGTAGAAGCGTTCCACCGCCCACATCGCGCACTTCATGGCGAGGCGTGAGAATAATGCAGCAAGCACCTCTCGACCTACCTTCTAGAAGACGCGGTAGTTGATGACGCGACGTTCCAGCGGGCGAACGTCGATAGGACCCAGGATCACGGCCTCTTCTCCGTCGACGTGCAGATGGATATCGTGATCGCCCGGCGGGACCCTCAATCGCACCATCCAGATCCGGGCAGGCAGACCCAGCCACGCCCGCGTGTCGGCTCGTTCGGTCACGGCGTTGACGACGTTGGCCAAAGCGCCGACCACGTCGCCGGCCACTTCACCGCCTTCCTCTTCCGCCTCCTCCTCGAGCTTCGCGGCAACCACATACTTGATCAGCGCCCGAGCGATTGTCTTGGCGTAGATGCCAAGCAGCCGATCCGCGAATGCCGCGCCCTGCAGGGCGGTGAGATCTAGCCCGACCCGGGCCTCGGCAGTGTCCGCACCCGCCGTCGCCATCAACCGGTCGAACAGCAACTCGCCGAGCCCGAAGACGGGAAACGACATCGGGAGCACGTACGCGATCTCGCGCCCATCGAAGTACGCTCCGGTCCTGCCGTCGAAGCGGCCGCGGTCGTATTCGTGCGCGAGATTCTCGGCCAGCTCCAGCTGCGCGTCCCTTTCCCCTTCCATCAGCATCGTCGATCGCGACTCGGTGATCGGGATGAAGACCCTTGCCTCGCGGATCGGCGCCACGAGGCCCTCCTCGACGAACAGCACGATCTCGCCCCAGTCGTCGCGACCCGAACCGGAGACGCCTGGCACGCCGCGTCGATACGGAGGCCAGAGCGCTCCGTTCCCGTAGCGGTCGCGATAGGCGTCCAGGTGGTCGCGGAATCCGAGGGTCGAGGCCAGCCGCGCCAGATCGCGGATGAGATCCGCCGGTGGTCTGACGCCGCGGTCGATGTACCCCGCCTCGGCCAAGCGCATCGAGACGTAGGCGTTGCTCGGGTCATCCGGCTCCAGGCCCAGTCCTACCGCGTGGTTGAAGAACGGCGGGTCGAGGTACCCGGCGTCCCCCTGATCACGACTGAACCGCAGCTTCAACGCCAGCTTGCGCCACTCGACCCACGCTTCTTCCGGCTCGTCGAGCTGCAGGTAGTTCAATCCCCGATAGTAGTTGACAAGGAAGTTTTCCGCGCCACGCGGTTCGAACTTGAGGACGAGATCCGAGGTGACTAGCGACAACGCCGTGCGCGTGATGCTCTTGGTGTAGAGATCGTCGATGCGTTGCTCTACGAACGCGAAGCGGTCGTTACTCAGTTCGGGATCGCCGGCATAGTGGAGAAGGAGCCCGTCCTCGAGGGCGAAGAGAAGATCGTCGGTCCCCCGGCCCGCGTCGGCCAGACGCGCGCGCGCCTCTTCCAGGTCGTTGTTCCGAAGAGCCTCGCGCACGCCTTCCATCGTCCCGGAGTGTCCCGCGCACCCCGTAAGCGCGAGCACGCTCCCGGCGAACAGAGCCCACCTCCAGCGCATCGCTCCGCCGTGAGTAACCAAGTCGACGCAGCCGGCCCAACTCGCCTCCGGCTAGAGACCGAGGCCGCCGCGCGAGATCTCTTTCTTGATCTTGCTCTGGCCGATCCAGACCCGCTCGTTCGACTCGATGTTCGTGAGGTAGAGATCGACCTGGTAGAACTTCACCTCGGTGCCGCCTTCCTTATCGATGATCACATCGATGACGCCGTTCAGCATATAGTCGGCACCGGTCTCGGCGCGTAGCCGTTTCCGCGTCTCCTCCGTCGCCCAGTCCTGCTGTTGCTCGCGCTCGTCCCTCAACTCCTCGCGCTCGAGCGGGTTCGCAACCACGCGGACATGACCGGAGTTGACATACGCTCGCTCCAGATCACGAATGAACGTGCCCGTGGCGATATGCTCCATGCTCCGGTTGCCAACGATCCCCACGATCACCACCGGCTTGGCCTGGTGTTTCAGAGCGTGCTGCTGTATCCAGGGATGGCTGAGACAGTCTGAGATCATGTCGTCGGCTACGATCCGGGAATCGGTGTCATTCCAGTAGCCGCTGAGATCGGTGGTCGACTCGGGATCGATGCGACGGACTTTCTTCCCGCAGCCGGATAGGAGAGCACTTCCAACAAGCAGAATCGCTACAACTCGCGCTATCGCCATGAGCTTCCCTTGCATCGAGACCTCCAGGCCAGATGTCAACCAGTCAGAAGTCCTTCACAGAAGAAGCTACCGAGGCTTCGGCGCGTATCAAGTGCTTGGCTTACCAGGTGGGGACGGGTTGTGCGAGCTCACCGTTCGCACGAAGGGCTTCCCAATAGGCTTCCATGGCATGCTCGACGGCCCGATTGCACATCTTCGCAGCCGACCTCGCGGCCCGCGCCGCAAGATCCGGTGGCAGCCGTCCATCAAACAGCACCAGTTCGACCGCGTCGCGAACTCGATCGATATCCGTTACCAGCCGCCGAAGCGTGATCCTCTGCTCGCCGGCGGAGCGCCCCGCCTCTCGAGCCACCGATACCACGATCTTCCAGCAACGGCGCGCTCTGCCTAGCTGCCAGTTCTCCAGCGCGAACCCGGCCTCGATAGCTGCGGCTACCACGTCGCTGCCCGAGAGAGCCGGGAACTCCTGAAGGTGTTCCCACAGGTAGTAGGCGGGCGAAACTCCCCGCACCAGCTGCATTCCCAAGGTTACAGAAATAAAACCACCGCCACCCGTTTTGGCAGAGGACGCCAGGGGATAGGGGACCTACACGCCTGGTCTCCAGTGCAGGTTCAATGCCATGGCCGACGGCCGCAAAACCCAGCTATGAAGCCCTTTTTCGCGCCAATCTGCCCATTCGACCGGTCACCCTGACCGACCGGACCGGGACAACGGCGTCAGGCCGGCTGAAGGAGCCCGCTTGTAGCTACCGCTCGTCGTCGACCTTATATTGGGAATAGACCCAATAAGACAGGTAGTGGTCAGCCACAGTGGTGATGACGTTTGAGAAAGGGGCAACCGGTGGCTGACTTAGGGCGGGCTTTGAATCGCCAATAATGAACATCGAATGTCGAATTTCCAAGAACGGTTCTTCATTATTGGCTAATCGATATTCGGTGTTCGATATTCAAAGCGGCCAACCCGTCAGTATCATTGTGGTCGAGTACTAGACCCGTTGAGGCTCTTCGCCCCGCCCGAACCCAAGGAGAGCTCAGTGTATGACAGTCTTCGTGCACCGCTCATAGTTCTCGAGCTCATCGCGCTCGGCGCTATCCTCGCCTTGATCGATGATCCGGTCACTCGTGTGGCGCTCGGGCTCATCGTTGGGTTGCTGCTGGCCTATAGCGCCCTCAACACGGGGCAGCCGGTCGAGGTGGAACACGGCCCGGAGGGCTACGATGACCGGCGCCAGGACCACCTCTTTCGGCACTGGGTCAACGTCCTCCTGAAGAAGATCCGCGAATACCACACGGTCCGTGACGGTATGGAGGGAGATGGGGTGACCGCCGCCGTTGGGCAATTGCGGATGAAAGAGGTGGAGAAGCAGATCCAGGGCCTGCTCAGTCAGATCACCGAGAGCGCCAGACCGACGAGCGCGAAGAAAGGCCGCGGAGCGCTGGTCAAAGAGGCACAGGCCAAGAAGACCAAGACCTACGGGGAGACGGCCAAACCTCTCTAGCCTTTCGTCGAGTCCGCAGACCTTCCCCACCTAGACAGCGCGCCTCGCAGGACGGCCGCCCCGGCCACGCCGAATGCCGCGCCGAGCAAACCAGCAATAAAGTCCTTGAGATCGGCGTTTCTGAACGGCAAGACAGCCTGCAGCACCTCAATCATAATCGCCGCTCCCGACGCCAGCACGAACGATCGCACGGCGCCCCACAGCGTCGGCTCGCTCTCGTAGTAGTAGACCAGGAAGGCAAGCCCACCGAAAAGCGCCACGTGAACCAGCTTGTCGAAGCCGGACGGCCCGTAGCTGCTTCCTGGCAGCGGCGCGAGCGTGGCTCCCAGAAGCACCACGATGTACGCGGTCAGTAGCAGATGTCGATGACGATATAGGTCAATCACTGTATGTCGTATCCCGTTGAGACTTTCCAGCCGGTTGCGCCAACGTTAAGCTGACAACGGGATGTTGCGCAAATCGAACGCTCTCTCAGCGGCGGCCAAACCGTCGTGGCTCGTGATGGCCCTGCTGGCCGCTCCAGCGGTCGCGTCGGCACAGGCGGACTCCTTAGACCTGGCAAGTGCTACGCTGCGCGGCTGGGAGGAGAACCGCTGGCTGGCCATCTACGACCGCGACGGCAGCTACTTCGGCCGCGCCAGCAACCGCGGTATTCTGCAGCGCTTCAACGAAGCGATGGACTTCGAGTATCACATCGACGTCATATCCTACAGTCCAGCCCTGATCGAGACCCGCGATTGGTACCGGCGCGAGAACGGTGCCCGCGGCTGGGGTGGCAGCCTCAATCACCTTATGCTCTTGGCCGAGGGCCACTTCAAGGTATCCGTCCCGCTCGGCGAAACTTGGTCCACCGACGCCCGCTTCATCCATCAGGAGACGCTCACAGCGCAACGCAGTCTACTCTGGATCCGATTCAATCACGACCTGTTCGACCGGCGGGGTCGGGCCTTCTTCCGCAGCACGTTGAACACCGATAAGTCGCAAATCGACTTCGAGCTCGGCTTCATCTGGCGGGCGGCGCCCGGCGAGATCTCCGTATCGCTCGGGGCCCTGGACCTGTTCTCCGACTTGATCTACCAGAAGCTCGAGATCGGCGCCGGGCTCGCGCCGATGGCCCTCGACTACATCTCCCGTCCCTACACTGGGCGCCTCGCCGTCGACCTGCCGCTGAGCCGCCGCTTCCGGTTGGAGGCTTACGGGCTCGCGCTCACGCCCAGCCAAGTGATCTTCGAGTCGCAGACGGTCCCCGATTCGGGCTTCGTGCAGGAAGAACGCTATGCCTACACCGGCGGCTTGCTGGAGTTTAAGCCCACGCCCGCGACCGCCGTCGGCACCTTCGGCACATGGGTGCGCGCGCGCCTCGGCCGTAGGCCGCTTCCAGCAGGCGTGCCCGAGGACGACTTCGACCTGACGGAGAAGACCTGGAACGCCGGTGTCTACGTCATCGGTCGCATGCGACAGCGGTTCGTGCTGGAAGCCTGGGTCGCACACGTCTGGCGGACCGAGGACCGTCTGCGACCCGATACGACCGTTGCGCCGCAGGTCGAGTACGAGGACCGCTCCTGGGCCGGCCGCGCGACGCTCACCTATCGGGCGGCGAGCGGGTTCCGGGCCGATTGGGGCTTCGATACCCTGGACCGGAATATCGTCAAAGAGGACCGGGTGCCGGGTCTGGGCGCCCTTCGCCGCGACAACTCCCGACTTCGCATCGGTCTCGGCTGGCACTTCGGGTCGCGCGCGTTGTTTCTCCTGGGAGTGAACCAAGACC
>JBDHHL010000150.1:0-996 GCA_039589375.1 Gemmatimonadota bacterium
CTTGTTGGTGAGCGCGCCCGTCGGGCAGGCCGCCGCACACTCACCGCATGAGACGCATGTGCTATCACCCATCGGCGCGTTTAGGTCGAAAGAGATCCGTGAAGTATAGCCCTTCCCGGTTCGACCTATCACATCGTTATGCTGCACCTCGTCACACGCTCGGATGCAACGGTCGCAGAGAATGCAAGCAGCGTGGTCTACGGCGATCACCGGCGACGACATGTCCTGATGACGACCGTTGCCGGGCGGGAGGGCGATCGCGGTCGAATCGATGCCGAAGGTGCGAGACAGTTGGAGCAACTGGTCGTCTCCAGTAGACATCTCGCGCAGAGATTCCTGCGGGTAGTCAGCAAGCAACAGCTCTGTCAGCGTTCTGCGGCAACGCTGCACTTTCTCTGACCTCGTCACGACGTTCATGCCGTCGGTCGCTTCACGCACGCAGGCAGCCGCTAGGACGCGCTCGCCGATGTCTACCACACACATACGGCAAACGCCGACGGGTCGCAGACGTGGATCGTGACAAACAACGGGGATCTCGACGCCCGCTACCTGAGCGGCTTGCCAGATCGTGGAGCCTTTCGCGACCGTGACAACACGACCGTCTACGGTGAGAGAGATTGCCTGGGTAGAATCATGAGTGCCCATGAGACCCCTTTATCGAGGCAGGCTCTGAATATCGAATATCGAATGTCGAACACCGACCTTCGAAGTTCCACTTCGAAATTGGTCATTCCGTGCTCGGTGTTCGATATTCAAATGCCTGCATACCTACTTGCTCTGTCTTTCCAGATACGCTGCCAACTCGTCTCCCCAGTACTGTAACGTCGATGTGATCGGGTTGAGTGCCACCTGGCCCAGCCCGCATATCGACGTCTCTGCCAGCGTCTCCTCCAGATCGGGAAGAGCGTCCAGTATCGCACCGTTGCCCCTGCCCGCCAGGATGTCTTCGAGCATTTGTACGACTTTCTGGGTGCCCGTTCGGCACGGTACGCACTT
>JBDHHL010000150.1:1011-10513 GCA_039589375.1 Gemmatimonadota bacterium
GTAGCGACCTCGATCATGTCCGTGCCTTCTGCGACCACGACTAGCGCCGCGGCTCCGAGCATGCTGCCGGCGTCCGCGATGGATTGGAAATCGATGGCAACGTCCGCTTTCTCGGCCGGCAGGAAGCTGGAGCTGGCGCCGCCGGGGGCGAAAGCCTTGAGCGCGCGACCGTCGATGACCCCACCGGCCATCTCGATCAGCTCGGCGACCGTCGTGCCGAGCGGGATCTCGAAGACTCCCGGGTTCTGTACGTGCCCGGAGACACCGATGAACTTCAGCCCCGAATGGCCACGTGTTCCCTGCTGTTTCCACCATCCGCCGCCATGGGTCAGGATGGTTGGGACGAGAGCCAGCGTCTCTACGTTGTTGATCACGGTAGGAAGACCGCGGAGTCCTCTTTGACCCGGGTAGGGTGGCTTGTTGCGCGGCTCTCCGCGCCGGTCTTCCAGTGCCTCCAGCAGCGCGGTCTCCTCGCCCAGGATGTAGCCGCCGGGAGAGACATGGATCTCGATGTCGAACTCGTCGCCCAGGATCCCGCGCCCGCGCGCGTCGTCGAGTGCGACCTGCATCGCCTTCCTCTCGGGTTCGTATTCGTGTCGAACGTAGACGTAGCCCTGCTTCGCGCCGGTCACGAAGGCGGCGAGGCACATCCCCTCTATTACCAGGTGCGGCAACTCTGCGAGGATCACTCGGTCCTTGAACGCACCGGGTTCGCTCTCGTCCGCATTGCAGATCACGTACTTGGGGGTCGCCGGTTCCTTCCGGACGATGTCCCACTTGAGGCCGGTGGGGAAACCGGCGCCACCCATGCCGCGTAGTCCCGCATCCTTCAAGACCTCGATGCACCCGGCGACCGCGGCATCTTTATCGGTCCGGTCGAGATACGCCTTGTATGTCGAGTAGCGCTCACCCCTTTCGCCGCAGTAGTCGATGCGCCAGCGAGGGGGCTGTGCCAATCCCAGCGACGGCAGCTTGTCCGCGTTCCGTGCCCGATCTGCGAGCTCCTCCGGGCTGATGCGGCCCACGGGGATGCCGTTCACGAGCGCGGCTGGCGCACACTCACAGCGTCCGAGACACGAGACTTCATGAAGGTCGATGTCCACTTCACGGTCCAGCAGCCTTCGCACCTTGGAGCAGTAATCACGACCCTCCAGCAAGTGGCACGAGACGTCTCGGCAGATAGCCACCTCGGTCTTCCGCGGCGGGGTCCTGCGGAAATGTGTGTAGAAGGAGACCACTTCTTCGATGCGATAAAGGGGAACACGAAGCCGTTCGGCCAGAACGGCCAGGTCTTCATCGCGAAGATAGCCGTGTTCTTCCTGCAGCGAGTACAGCTCGCCGATTAGTCTCATTGTCCGATTCCCCCCAATCCGGGATCAGCTCGAAACAACATTGGGCGCCGAGCTTAGCTCGGATGCATCCAACGGGTTCACGATGGCCAACACCCGGTAGCCGGCGTCAGGTTCGGGCGGGTCCAGCACCGTGAAGGTCGTCAGCTTCCCCTTTTCTCCTATCAGGAATAGCGGGATCTGATCTTTGTAGCGCTGCTTGAATGTTTGGAAATCGAAAGCCTCCGTCAAATTCGTGGTCTTCACTAGCGCACCGGCATCGAATCGTGCAGTCATGTGCCAGTAGGTGGCGCGCGCGTCGAACACGAAACGCCCGCGCAGGTGCCTGGACACGATTTGCTTTGAGGACGCTGCGAGCTGTTCGGGGGGCAACTGGTAGACGTTTGCATCGCCGAAAACCTCGCTGAAGTGTAGGGCGGTGAGCGAGTTCACCTCATCGTTCGATGTCAGCGCCAGTAGATGGCCGATTCCTTCCAGCTCGATTGAGTCCAACGCCGCTTCGGTGAGTGCACTCCCGTAGTAGACGGGTAGCCCCTCCATTCGCGCATCGGCGATGTTCCTGTAATTGGTGTCTGCCAGGCGGACCGTGATGCCCTCGTCTTGCAGTTCGCTCGCGATGGCACGTGCCCACGGGTGTGCTCCGACTATCAGGACCCCTTGCGGGTCGACTTGAGCAACACCCAGCAGGCGAGCCAAGGGCGCGGCACTCAGCCCGTATATCGTGACGGTGCTGATGATCACCAAGAACGTGATGGAAACGAGTCGTTCGGCTCCGGGGTAACCTGCAGACGCGAGTTCCAGGGCGAATATGGCGGCCACGGCTGCCGCCACGATTCCGCGGGGCGCGATCCAGGACAAGAGGATTCGCTCGCGCCGGCTGAACTCGGACCCAAGCGTCGAAAGTCCGACCACGACGGGGCGAACCACCAAGATCAGCGCTGCCAGGAACGCGAGCTCGCGAATACCCAATCCGCTCAGGTCATCGAGTTGCAGGCGGGCCGCCAGCAGGATGAACAAGCTCGATATCAGCAGGACCCGCAGGTTTTCCTTGAATTCGATGATGTGCTTGACGTCAACACGCTTCTGATTGGCTAGAGCGACTCCCATCAAGGTGGCCGTGAGTAGCCCCGACTCCGGCTGGAAGACGTTCGATGCTGCGAAGGCGGCCACGACGACCGTCAGTGACAGTGGGCTCTGAAGGAAGTCGGGCACCCACTGACGATCGATCAGCAGCACCAGCAAACCAGCGCCGATCGCTGCGGCGACGGCCCCTACGGCGATCGTTCGTCCGAGGCCGAAAATCGCCACCGCCGTCCCTGCTTCCACGTCTCCTGCCAGCACCGCCTCGAAGACCAGGACAGCCAACACCGCCCCGATGGGGTCTATGAGGATTCCTTCCCACTTTAGCGTTGACGCGACCTGACGTACGGGTCGGACATGGCGGAGGAGTGGAACGATCACGGTTGGGCCCGTCACCACCAGGATCGCCCCGATCAGAAGGGCGGGCGCGATGCCCGCTCCCAGGATGTAGTAGGCAGCGGCAGAGCCCATAAGCCACGATGCCAGAGCGCCGATGGTCACCAGGTTGCGCACAACGCCACCGATCTCGCGGAGGTCCTGCAGCCGCAGGCTCGCTCCTCCCTCGAACAGGATGATGGCGACCGAAATCGAGACGATTGGGAATAGTAGGTCGCCCAGCACCAGGTCCGGATTCAGGAACCCGCTTATGGGCCCGGCGAGAAACCCGAAAAGAAGCAGGACCAGGATCGAGGGCAGATGTATCCGCCACGCCAGCCACTCGGCAGCAATGCCCAGTGTGACGATACTGGCGACGGCAATCAGCAGATGCTGGGTCAAGTGTTATCCACTCCTGACCAGGGTCATCGGTTCCGCGCGGAGACAGGGGCGTGCGCAAGCGTATGACGGTGTTAGTGAATCCGTCAAGGTGGCGGCTCTGTGCAAGTTGGGCATGGCCCGGCTTTCCTTCCTTTCTGCCATTGTGGCATACTTGACAGCCTAGGGTGGGGCCGCCGAGATCGGCCGTGTAACTCCATATGTAGCAATTTCTTATAGTTGCGGCCATACCCCGGGTTCGGCATAGCGTTTGCATTCTCTTCGGGTACGCTGAAGAGACTAGCGCGCGCGGCACGGACGCTCAACGGAGAACGCGCTCGCGTGAAGAACAGATGAAATAGGAGGATAGTAGCGATGATCAACGGTGCTTTGTTGCGGGGTTACCCGGTCAGTCGGTTGCGCGGCGAGGTCGACCGTGCCTTCAACAATGTGTTTGGCACCTTCCCGCTCAGACGGGACCTCGGTGCGCGGACCGTAACCCTGGGTGGGTCCTTTCCATTGATGAACGTATGGGATGCCGGCGAGACGCTGTTCGCCGAGGCGGAGGTCCCCGGCTTGGAGATGGACGACCTCGAGATCCTCATTCGTGGCTCTGAACTGACCATCCAGGGTGAGAGGAAAGGAGTAGATCAGGACGGCTTAGCGTACCATCGCCGCGAGCGAGGTGCCGGTTCGTTCTGCAGCAGAGTGGAGCTGCCGGTCGAGATCGATGTGGACAAGGTGGAGGCGACGCTGGAGAACGGAGTGTTGACGCTCGTGATGCCGAAAGCCTCGAGCGCGCTTCCGCGCAAGATCGAGGTCAAGGTCAAAAAGTGAAGATCGCGAGGCGACGAATGGGTAGACGGAAGTCAGCTGTAACAAGACAAACGGAGGAGTGAAGGCATATGGACACAGGAACTGCTGTCGAGAAACGTGCTGAAGTCGAGGTCACGCAACAGGAGCCGAAGCGGGGTGGACTGCGCTACCGGCCAGCTGTGGACATCCTAGAGTCTTCCGAAGAGTTCCGGGTCATGGCAGACGTGCCCGGTGCGAATCCGAAAAGCATCGACATCAACTTCGAGAAAGGTGTGCTGACCATCCATGCGAAGGTCGAGCCACGCCATTCTGAGGAGACTGGTCACCTACTAAGAGAGTACGGCGTCGGCGACTACTACCGCGCCTTCACGCTGAGCGAGAACATCGACCCTCGGCGCATCAGCGCCGGCTATGCCGATGGAGTGTTGACGCTGCACCTAAAGAAGTCTGAGGAAGTCCAGCCGAGGAAGATCGAGGTGCGCGAGAACTGAGTCGGGCGTGCTGGTAAGAATGGTGACGGTCGGGCTTCGGACCGAGACAGACCGAGCGCCTGATTGAAGGACTAGATTCGGTAAGTACCTGATTGAAGGACTAGATTCGGTAAGTACTCGACGTTGGGAAAGACGCGGCAGTAGGAGAAGCGCCGCCCAGTCTGCTGGATTGGGCGGCGCTTTGGTGCAGCTAGTCGTACCAGCGTGACGCCGTTTCGCTGGTGGCGCTGTCTGACTCCTGCAGGCTGTCGGTCGGCATCAGCGGAATTCCCGAGCTGTCGACGGGGACGTCGGTCTCCCCTTCCGTGCTCTGCGGCATTGCGGCTATGTCCGGCTTGCCGACCCAAGTGATCCTCGGGTCCTTGAGAAACGGTTGGTAGCCAGGGATCTCTAGCCGAACGGGGTCTCCGACCTGCACTAGCAGGTCGATCTTGTCGACGTCGTTCTCGAAGGTGCCCAGAATGGCACCCTCTGGAGTCACGATGGTAAGCAGGAGCACATCGCCGTTCCGTTGCTTGGCAGCGACAGGTCCTTCCACCGACTCCCGCTTTCCGCCCACAGCCTGGGGCAGGCGCGAGCCTAAGAACGGCTGGGCGACCAGAACGAGTGCGACGCCAAGCACCAGGCCGACGAAGAATACGATTACGCCTTTGCGGCTGCGCTTGCCGCTTGAACCTTCCATGGGATCCTTCTCAGTCATTGCCTGCAATCCATCGGCGAGAACTCGGTGAGTGGCAGCGCTCGCCGTGCGATCGGTCGGGCGTGTATCCCAGTACCTGCCAGACTCAAGCAGGTTCCGTGCCGGATTCCGGGATCATCGCAGCACGAGCGAAGGCTTATGCCAGCGGGAATCGAAACCCCGCAGATCGGCTAGAGAGCGACCCAGCCTCAAGATCAATCTATCAATGCGCGGGCGACTTGGAAGAAACTGGGCGTGGGGACCATGTTGCTAGGCGCTCGGTCGATCCGTTCACCGCGCTCGTGCTCTTCCTGCTCGGCTAGTCCTTTGGGCTGCGTACGGCTTGGTTGGAGCAGAGAGCCCCCGCTAGGCAACCGCCGTGCGTCTTCGCGCGGCGGACGGCTCGGCAGGCGGCCGTCGCGCCACCAGCCAGATCCCTACGAACAGGCAGACGGCAGCGATCCCCATGTTGCGACTCAGCTGCTCGCCGAATACCGCCCAGCTGGCAACTCCTGTCACGAGCGGCTGTGCGTAGATATAGACGGCTGTCGTAGTCGCCCGGACCCGAGCCAGAGCGAACATGTTGAGCAAGTAGGCGAGAGTCGTCGGGAACAAGATGATGTAGAGCAGCGACAGCCAGGCGCCGCTGTTGCCCGAGTCGGCGAGTAGCTTCTCTCCCGCCATGAAGTAGGGAAGGTACGGTAACGCGAGGATGTAGACCCAGGCGATCACGACGAGAGGTGGGTAGCGGCCTACCAGCCGCTTCGAGATCACCAGGTATGTTGCATAGGATAGCCCGTTCAATGCCATCAGCAGGTTGCCGAAACCGTAGCCTCTCACCAAGCCTCCCCCCTGCCCTACCAGCAGCAGCGCCGCTCCCGCCAGCGCGATGAGAACGCCGGTCCCCCTTTTCAGACTCAAGTGCTCCTGCTTCACCGCCGCTGCGATAGCAAAGGTGAAAACCGGAATCAGCGTCATCACCAGGCCAGCGTGCATCGGTGTGGAGCGCGCCAGGCCTTCAAGGAAGAGCCCTTGGTTGAGGGCGACGCCGAGCAAGCCGCAGACGAGGAAGCGTGGCAGGTCCTCGCGCCGGGGCACGGCTTGCCTTCCGTATACCGCGAGAGAGAGCGTGCCGAGCGCTATAGCGCCAGCGGCGATCCTCCAGCTACCGACGCCTAGCGGCGAGAACCCACCCGGCGCGAAGGCTAGAGTCCCAAAGATGGGGAAGAGGCCGAAGAACACCTGCACCGCGACGAGCGCGGCGTGCCCTGCGACGACGCGTCTGGCCATGCCCGTTGTCGTGCGCGCGGTCTAAGGTGCGCTTGGCCCCACTACGACGGCGTTGAGGAGCAGGCGGTCGGTGCCGCGACAATAGGCTCGGAAGTTCAGGTCTTCGGCAAAAGCGATCACCCTTCCGCCGCCCACGCGCTCCTCGTAAGCGTATACCGCGCCGGGCATCCTCTCCAGACTTTCCGGCCACGCATGGCCTGACAACCTCATCGCATCGGAGGCGTACAGACCAACGCCGCGCTGACGCGAGGACGGCGGTCCGTCCGGCATCAGGTATAGGCGGCTGGATGTCACCAGCGCTGGCAGTGCCTTGACGTCATATCCCGCGGAGAGCCAGTTGTGCTCGCTGAGCGCAACATCGAAGATCGCTCCCGGCACCGTGAAGCGCCGGGCATCTTCGTTCTCTTCCTCGTCATACCAGGAGCGCAACTCGATCAGCTCGAGCTGTTCGCGCGCGAAGTCGGTCGCCGAACCGATGGTGACGAGCGTTCCTCCCTCGCGGACCCAGGTCTTTATCCGCTCGACTCCTCTTTCGCCGAGCGTCTCGGCCAGCGCCGAGCCGCTGGTCGCGGGGATGACGAGCGCGTTGAAGCGATCGAGTGGCGTGCCGGCGACGGAACTCGCGCGCAGCACCGTAACGGGTATTTCGTACTGCCGGTCGAGCGTGTACCACGCCCAGCCGAACGAGTAGCCTTGGATCGGGTTCTCGCCGAGGATGGCGATCTCGGGGGTCTGGACCATGAACGTGGCGTCTCCGGAACCGAGGGTTGGGTAGCCCATCTCCGAGAACCCGGTATTCGTACCGCCGACTTCCAGACTGTAATGTTCGGCGATCGCCCTTATCGCATCGTGGACGCTCTCATCGTTCTGTCCCAGCCGGACGATTACGGTGCCGCTCGAGTACCGTTGCCCCTCGATTTGCGTCACTTCCTCCAGGAAGGATGCGCGATAGCCCTTTGCCTTCAGGTGAAAGAGCGCAGCGACCGAGGCCGCCTGGCTCCCATCGATCAGGTAGGCGTAGCCGGGGCGACTCGCTGGCAGCGATGCGGTCACCTCGACGGCTTCGGCCAATCGCCGAGTGGGAAGTGAGCCGGAGGCACCGGTGCCGTACCCGCCGACGTTGAAGAGCAGCGGCAGCGACCAGGCGGTGATGTCATAGAAACGTGGGCTCTCGGCCCGGTCTATGCGAGCGCGCGCCTCGCGCAGGAACTCCTCCGGCGTTGGGACCTCCGGCTCCAACAGAATGCGGATGAGCCGGTTGCGTGGCTGCGCCGCTTCGATCACGTAGGTGCCGGCGGGGAACTCTCGCGAGCCCACGCTCGTGTTCTCGCGATCGATGACGCTGCCCAGCCGTGTCGGCTCGATCAACACGTCGACCTCGATGCCGTTCCGCATCAGCATGTTCACCAGTTCGGCGACGTGCAGCGGGTCACCCTCGGGCGCGATCAAATAGCGTCGAATGCCCTGCCGACCGTCGGCGACGTCCTCAACAAGCGATTCGTAGTATTCTCGGAGAAGCGCATCTCGATTCTCAACGGACGTACGTGCCGCGGTCCAGGCGGCCACGTATTGCTGCTCCAGGGCATCGGCGAGTGTGCGCACGGTGTCGTCCGGACGTTCGAGGGCCAGGCCGCGGCTCGAGCCCTGCTCGTACAGCATCCCGACGGCGCCCTGGTAGTCGCCCATCGAGGTGGTGTAGCCAGGGTAGAAGTAGTCGAAGCGCTCGCGGGTCATATACTCGAAGCCGGCCGAGTCGAAGGCTGTGGCATAAGCCTGGCTGAAGATGTCAAACCAGCGCTTCGAGTGCTCGGGGAAGTACGGCGCATACGGATCGGTGCCGGGGTCGAAAAAGAACTCCACATCGGAGCCCATTTCGTGCATGTCGATCACGATCTGCGGCCGCCAGGCGAGAATGGTCGGAAGTCGCGCCTGTGTTTCCCGCTGGGTGTGCGCGAACCAGTCACGGTTCGTGTCGAAGTAGTAATGCCCGGTCCTGAACTTCAGTCCCTGCCAGCGAGTGAAATCGTTCGCCCAGTCTTCCCCCTTAGGATTGGGCTTCTTGCCGAGGTTCTCGTGGGTCAGGTGCGCGAAGGCATCACGCCCATCCGGGTTCAGCATCGGGTCGATGAGGATGACCGCGTTGCGCAGTACCTCCATGGTGGCTGCATCGTCTCGCGTCGTCAGGTGGTCCAAGAGCTTCAACACACCTTCGGCGCCCGATAGCTCGAAGCCGTGGATGGAGCCGCCATACCACATGATCACCGGCTGCTCGGCCATGAGCTGCGCTGCCTCGTCCGCCGACATGACGCGCGGATCGGCAAGTCGGTTCGCCGCCTCCCGGATCGCTTCCAGTCGGGCATGGTTCTCCGGCGCGGTCACGATCGCGACCAACAGCTTACGTCCTTCCCAGCTTTCACCCTGCTCGACCACGCGCACCCGATCCGAGACTTCTGCGAGCGTCTTCAAGTAGAGGACGGCCTCGTGGTGCTGCGTGACCCGCTCGCCGAACTCGTGGCCCGTGACGTCGGCGAAGCTTGGGGTCTGAGCTGAAGCTCTAGAATCGAACAGCGGGCCCGCGCAGAGGGCGAGTATGGCGACGATAATGAGGCGCTTGCTCATGTGGGGACTCCGTGTTGTCTGGTTTCGGGCACTCTTCCACCGGCCCCAGCGTGCTGGCTGGGTCGCTCGTTGGTCCTTGCGGTGTTGGTCGGGGTCGGCCAAGCGATTCTAGGAAAACGCTGCTGATGGCGCTAGCCCGACGGTGACGCGGCCCAGCTGTAGGGTGGACGGCTGGACCGTGGGCGCCTCGAGGGTATCCGCAGGCTGTCGAGAGCACCGGAGGACTCGGCGGCAGCCTCGACATAACATCGGGACCGGGCTAATCTGACGTTCTCGGATCTCAGCCTGGAATCCTGACATGGAGGGTAAGATGCACTTCCGTCGCATACTGCTGCCGAGTCTGCTCCTGGGTGCGACAATGGTCCTTCCGGCCGGTTCCGCTGCGCAGGAGACTCCGTCGGACACTCTACTGACGGTGGGGCACT
>JBDHHL010000151.1:0-9496 GCA_039589375.1 Gemmatimonadota bacterium
GTTGATTGAGTAGACCGCATAGCCGTGGTTTACCAAGTACTGGGTCATGTAGCTGTAGCCGATGCGCGACTGGCCGCCCGGTCCGCCGTGCACCGAAACGAGCGCCGGCACCTTATCTTCGGGGGCCGCCTGGTGTGGCCGGTACAGGATGCCCGGGATCTCGACGCCGTCGTACGACGCGAAGCGCACCACCTTCCCGTCGACCAAGTCGTCCGGATCGATGTTCTTGTTTAGCGAGTGGGTAAGCTGCCGGGAATCCGCACCGGAGAAGTCGTAGTAGAACAGGTCACCGGGCATGCTGCTGCTGCTGGCGTAGAAGGCCATGCGGCTCTCGTCGCGCGAGATGTTGAGCGACCTGATGTTGACGTCGCCCAACTCGGGCAACTCGATCGGTGCCATCGTCGCCGCGTCGTGAACCCGCAGCTCGGTGCGGGCGTCGTTGTTGATTCCGACGACGAAGTACTTGCCGTGCTTGGAGAAGTAGCCGAAGGACACGTCCCAATCCGGCTGCACGACAGTCTCACGCGCCTCGCTTGCAAGGTCGTAGCGAACCAAGAACTGGAACTCGCTGTCCTCGTTCGTCAGGTAGTAGAAGCTCGTGCCGTCCGGGCTAAACGACTGCGGGTCGTTTACGACATCACCCTCGTGCGGCGTCAGGTGCTTCATCTCGCCGCTCTCGCGATCGTACAGATAGATATCGCTGTCGGCATTGGTGTTGGTCTTGCCCAACGCGATGCTACGCCGGTCGGGCGTGATATCGGCGACCGTGTAGCCTTCGTCGTTCTGGAAGACCATCTCCCGCGCATAGCCCTCCGCCTGGTACTCGTAGAGGTCGAAGTATCGGTTGTCGCGCTCGTTTGTGCCGACGAAGAACGTGCGGTCGTCCTGCGCCCAGCCGTTGAAGACCGCCTTGAGTCCTTCCCCGGGCGTCAAGTCGGTGACGTTGCCGTCGGGGTCCTGCACGTAGACGTGGTTCAGCTCGTTGCCCCCCTGGTCGCTGGTGTAAAGGAACCGCTCGTCCTCAGGGAAATAGCCCATGACGATGACGTAGTCGTCTTCCGAGAACGTCAGCTGCACCGGCTCGCTGCCGTCGACGGGAAAGGCGTAGGCGTTGTAGATGCCGGTCTCGTCGCTGCTAACCAACAACTTGCTGTTGTCAGGCGAGAACGAGGCGCCGCCGTAGTTCACGTTGCCGAGGAAGTCCTCTATCGTGTACTGGGCCACCTCGCGCGGCGTAGCCCCCTCTTCCGGTCCGGCCTCGCAACCCGCCAGCAGCGTGAGACCTAAGGCGCCCGCAACGAGGAACAGCGTCGCAAGCCGGTTAGAGAAACGCTCTGTCTTCATGATGCCCTCTCGTCATTGAATCACGTGACCGGATATCCCGGCGCCGGGTCGCAGTAACGAAATGAGTATCCCAATCGGCAGAACTGCGACCTCGAAGTCGGCTCAAGGCTCGACTCCACCTCTGGACTCGGTGTGGGCAACAAACTGGGACGCTGGTCAGGACACGGTCAAGGCACGGCCCACGAACGCGCGAAAAGGGACGCCCAGTGTGGGTCGTACGAGCGTAATTTGGAGCGCCCCTGCCCGTCCCCAATGCTTGCCCGTAGCCGCGCGACATGAAGCGAGACGATCCACACGGCGTCCCGCCAGCACCCGCGCGTCACGCGAGGCCCAAGCGCTCGAGCAGTTGTCCGAAGCGTGGATCGGACCGCAGCGAATCGATGCCGGGTTCGACCTTGAGGTGAAAGGTGACGGGAGAATTCTCATCCACGGCCCGCTCAAGATACTCGAAAGCGCGATCGTGCTCGCCGAGGGCCGCGTAGATAAAACCCGCAATACCGGGATCGGCGCCCTGGGCAAGCGCCTTCTCGAGCAGTTCCCTAGCCTTCTCGCTCTCACCCTTGAGGGCGTAGATGGCAGAACGGAGCGACATGATGCCGCCATCGCCTTCGCCGAAGCGTTCCACCAGCCGGTCGGCGGCCTTGAACGCCTCGTCGAACAGCCCCCGCTGCGCGTAGACATATCCCGAATAAGCGACGGCGCTGGTGAAATCAGGTTCGAGCTCGATCGCCTTCTTCAACTGACGCAGCGCGCAATCGACATCGCGGGCCAGGTTGAGGACGGTGGCCGAGGTGACGAGGATGGCATGAGAAAGGGGGTCGAGTTCTTCCGCCCTTCGCACCTCGCGCACTGCCTCATCCATGCGGCCCAACGCCGCCAGCAGCGTGGAGTACCACTGGTGCGCGGTGGCGTAGCTGGGGTTGAGCTCGATAGCGCGTTTGTATTCCCGCTCTTCTCCTTCCCAATCCCGTTCGCGGCGGAGCACCTGACCCATCGATGTGTGCGCCTCGGCCAGCGAGTCGTCCAGTTCGCACGCTCTCAGCGCCGCCGCCTTGGCCTTGGCATATGCCTCATCTCGCTCGATGATCTCGTACGACCCGAGCAACAGATACGTATCGGCGAGCCCGGAATAGGCGAGTGCGAAATCGGGATCGCGTTCGATGGCTTGCCGGAAATGCTCGACCGCCTTCTCCAGGCTGGCCTGGTCGCGGTGATTCCAAAGGTGGCGTCCCTTGAGGTAGAGCTGATAGGCAAAGAGGTCAGACGTTGGCCGCTTGGCGGGCGTTTCCGCCGTAGCCGCAAGCGAGGTCTCGAGCCGGTCGGCGATGGCCGCGGCTATCTCGTCCTGCACCGCGAACACGTCGTCCATCTCGCGATCCCAGCGCTCGGACCACAGGTGGTACCCGTCAGAGACGTTGATCAGCTGCGCCGTAACGCGCAGCCGGTCCGCGGATTGTCGAACGCTCCCCTCAAGCACCGCAGCGACGCCCAGACGCCTACCGGCCTCTTTGACATCGACGTTCTCTCCCTTGAACGCGAACGACGAGGTCCGGGCGGCGACGCGGAGATCGGGAAGCTTGGTCAGTGAGTTGATTATCTCCTCGGTGATGCCGTCGCTGAAGTACTCGTTCTCGGGATCACCGCTCATGTTGATGAAAGGCAGCACGGCGATCGAGCCTTCCTCCTGCGAAGCGGGCGTGGCCGGTGGCGTGAACGTATCCGACCAGGCGCGGCGCGCGCCGATCAAGGCTGTGACGAACTCGGCGGCGGTGGCGAAACGATCGTCCGGCGACTCGGCAAGAGCGGTGAGGATCGCCGACCGAACGTCGTCCGGCACGGTCGCGGGGTAGAGCAGCTCTGGCATGGGCTCGCTGGCGCGCTTGACCAGCAGAGCGATCGGCGTCGGCCCGGTGAACAGCGGCTCGCCGGCCAGCAACTCGTGGAGCACCAAGCCCAGACTATAGATGTCGCTCCGCCCATCGATCTGGCGCTTCTGCCCCGTCTGTTCGGGACTCATGTAGGCGGGCGTGCCGATTAGCATGCCCTCCTGCGTCAGCTGCGCGCTCCGCTCACCCGCCTCGGATAGCGCCTTGCCGATCCCGAAGTCGGTGATGACGGCGACGCCCTCGTTCATCATGATGTTGGCAGGCTTGATGTCACGGTGTACGACTCCCTGGCGGTGAGCGTAATCGAGGGCGGAAGCAACAGCGCGGGCGATGTCCACCGCTTCATCGACGGGCAGCGCGCCTTCCTTCTTTGCCCGGTCCTTGAGCGACGGGCCGCTGACGTAGGGCATGACGTAGTACAGGAGCCCGGACGTATCGCCCGAGTCGTGGAGCGGCAGGATGTGGGGGTGAGTCAGGCGGGCGGCCATTTGGATCTCGCGCAGGAACCGCTCGCGGCCGACCTGCGACGCCAGGTCGGGCTTCAGGACCTTGAGGGCGACCTCGCGGTCGTGCTTCAAGTCGCGCGCCCGGAAGACCAGCGCCATTCCGCCCTTGCCGACCTCCTGCTCGAAGCGGTACGCGCCGCTCAGCGCGGAGCGCAGCTGGGCAAGCAGCTCGGGCGCGAGGCTGGATTCAATACCCGCACCGGGCGCATGAGACTTCCCGCGTGCCCTCGCGATGTTGTCGAACGCAGACTTGAAGCGATCGAAGAAGGACTCCATGGGTTTGAGCTTAGGCCGGGGTTCGCACGGCGGCAAGTCGAGCGGTCGGACACTGCCGCATCGCTCGATCCTGCCGAATCCGCAGCGAGGTTGGCCGCGAACAGGCCCGGCGCCGTTCGTGGGCAGCACAGGCAGGTCGCGACAGGGCCCCCGAACGGACACCTGGACCACCCTGCCCGGGCTCGTGCCGTGGCCCCAGGCCTACCGCGAGAAGAGGGCGCGGTGGGGGCCCTCGTGCGAACGTCCCATCGCGGAATGGTAGGGTACGACGGGGCCCGCGAGCGGACATTTGGAGCGCCCCAGCCCGTCCGCAGCCTTTGCCCGTCCGGCGCGACATGAAGCGAGGGGCTCCGTCGTGCCCGACCAAACTTCGCGACATGAAGCGAGGGGTCCCGTCGTGCCCGACCAGACTACGCGACATGAAGTGAGGGGTCCTGTCACGCCCGGCCGGACTATGCGCGTATCGCTCTCCCCTACTACAATCCGACACCGTCGAGGCGAATCCACCCGGTCATGCTAAACCCGCTCGGGTCGTAATCCACGCGCAGCCGGCCCTCATCCGTCTGGGCGAGGAAATCTCCAGCCGCCGCGAGCCAATGAGCACGAGCACCCGATCCCGCGATCAGCACACGCGCCAGCGCGTCCATACGCAGGACCGCGATCTCGTCGGGCGGACCGCCTTCGAGCGCCCAGGCGGGGGTCGACCACGTCGCCGCGGAACCGGCGAGCTCGACACCAAGGCCCAGGCTCTCACGGCTCGTCGCGACGACAAGTCGTCCATCAGCCAGCTGGAAGACGGGCCCGTTCAGGCTGCCGAGAGGGCTCCAGACGTCGAGCCCGTGCACTGTACCCCCCTCGTCGCCGGCGTCGCGAAGCCTCGGCGCAGCGAGTCCCAGCGAGCGTCCCCAGATCTGCTCGGCCAGCCAGCCCCGGAGGTCGATGAGCGCGGCCTCTAGTCGCTCGGGGTCCTCCGCGTCGACGATTGCCACGAGCTCCATGGTCCCCGCGCTCCCGCTCTCCAGCAGCAGCACGAGTCCGCGCTCTCCCAGCGCGTCGACGATGTCGGCCTCGACATCTCGGCCGGTCCGTTCCTCGAACTCGTCGATCCAGAAATCGAGGTTACGCAGCGGACCATCTGGATCGCGAGCGGCGAGGGCCCGTAGCCAGGCCAGTCCAGCCTCGGGCTCGGTCCGGAATGATTTGGCAACTAACGTTTTTCCCGGAAGATCGGGCGGCAGCAGCGCCGGTCCGCGATCCGCGGCCAGCGCCCGCACGAAAGCTTCGGGTACGACGTCGCCGTCGATGCCGACCCACGCGTCGGTCACCAGCTCGCCGTCTACGATGTCGCGGCGGAAGCCGGCCACCTCGATCGCTTCCAAGTCGGCGGCCAGAAGCTGCGCCAGCGACGCCGCGGGGATCGTGCCCTCGTACTGGGCCCAACGCAGCAGCCACGTGCGCAGCGCTCCGGGGTTGAGGACGACGCGTACCAGACCGCCGGCCGGAAGCCGCTCTGCCGTTGCATCGAAATCAACGGCGCTACTAATAGACGTCCCGTCGCCTGCGGCGATACGCTCGACCAACCGCGCCTGCGCCGCAGGCCCGGCCCAAATGGCGCCACGCGCCTCCACCGCCGTCAGACCGCCGCTCCCGCTCAGTAGTTGCAGCGCGTCTGCGGGCGACGGCGGATCGAGCACGGCCACGGGCACGATTCGGCGTGCCGCGTCGTCGCTCACGAACGCCAGCACCATACGCGGGCCGGCGATCACGGGTACGTCGTCAGCGTCGAGCCCCAGCTCGTCCAGCATGTGATCCTGAACGCGGGCAAGCGGAGCGATCGCACGCAGCTCTTCCCAACGGCTGTCCAGGTTGAGGAGTTCTACGGCCGCCAGCGCGGAGTTCGGTAGCAAGTCTATCAGATCTTCGGCTGCCGGCTGAACCTCCAACTCCGCCGGCCCGGGCTTCTGCGCGTCTTCGCACGCCACAGCCAACAACCCGATCACCACGCAGGCCAGGACTTTATCTATCGTCTTCATTTTGGGTCACCTCCTAACACTCACCAGCAGACCCTATTCCTCCCCATCGCCATCCCCATCACCATCGAAATCGCCATCGCCATCGCCCTCGCCCTCGCCTCCCGGATTACCGGACGACGGAACACCACCCATCTCACGACCAAACGCCGTCAATCCACCCATCGCACCCAGCCCCATCGTCTCGACCGCCGTCGACGGCACGATGATCATCGAGCCCTTCTGCCTCAGCCCCTCGAAGACCATGTTCATCGCCCGCAGATGGAGGGCGACCGGGTTATCGCGGTAGTGCTCGGAAGCACGAGCGAACTTCTCGGCGATCTCGGTCTCGGCCGTGCCGAGGATGATGCGGCTCTGCCGCTCGCGCTCGGCCTGCGCCTGCCGCGACATCGCGTCCTCGAGGCCCTTGGGGATGATGATGTCGCGGATCTCGACACTCTGGGTCGTGACCCCCCAACTGCTGGTCTTCTCGTCGAGCAGTCTCTGAATCTCGTGGCCCAGCCGGTCGCGCTCGGAGAGCAGCACCGCGAGATCGTTCTTCCCGATGCCGTTCCGCAGTGCCGTCTGCGCCGACATGATCACGGCGTCGTCAAAATGCTCGACCTCGAGCACGGCTTTCTCCGCGTCCCAGACCATCCAGAAGGCGATGGCATCGACGTTCACCGGAACGGTGTCCGCCGTGAGCGTCGTCTCGGCGCTGAAGTCCGTGACCCGGACGCGCTGATCGACGTACTGCGCCACCTTGTCCATGATCGGAACGATCACGAACGGACCCGATTTCCTGATCCCGCGGAAACGGCCGAAGCGCAGCAGCACCGCCCGCTCCCACTGGTAGGCGATCTGGACCGAGGGCGCGACGATCATCGCGACGATCGCGGTGATCAGCAGCACCTCGCTCTCCGGCCGCAACTGCAGGAAGATGGCCAGCGCATCGGCCGTCCCCAGGACGACGACCGCCTCCCACACCTGGGTGATCCTCAGCAGAATCGCCAGGGCGAGCGCCGACCCCAGGGCGAGCTCGACGGCGATGACAGAGAACGGGTACAGGCTCAGGTGCACTATCAGCCCGGCGACGAAGATCCCGACCAGCAACAGCGCGTTGACTGGTGCGAACCGGAAGTCGGCCCGGAGCCCTGTCGCGAACCTCTCGAGCGAGAGGCCCGGCAGTGCGCCCCTAGATCCGGTTCCACGTTTGAGCGATGTCATGACGACTCCTCCTTCCGTTGACGCAGGCCCTCGAGCACTTCGTCGAGGTTAAAGCCATAGCCCGAGGCACGCGCCAACAACTCCGTGAGTATCTGGTCCAGCATCCGCTGCTGCTCGAGCTCGTCGACCCGGGGTTCCTGCGTGCCCACGAACGTCCCCGACCCCTGCTGGGTCTCGAGCACGCCCGCGATCTCGAGCTCGCGATACGCGCGGATTACGGTGTTTGGATTGATGGAAAGGTCGACGGCCAGCTGCCGGACCGTCGGCAGCCGGTCGCCCGGTACGAGGTCGCCCCGGGCGATCGCGAACTTCACTTGCTCGATGATCTGCCGGTAGAACGGCACCCCGCTCTTGGCATCGATCCGAATCTTCAAGGTCAGCTCTCGTCCAGGGTTCTCATTGCTTCTATGCTCTAGTACTCTATTGTTCTAGTGCTATAGTACAATCCACCCCGGGAACTGTCAAGTCTTTTCGTAACCCTTTTTGCAGGAAGCGTTTAGCCGGGCAGGCTCACTCGGACAGCGGCGGCGGCCGCCACCTCAAGCCGGGAAAGCGCGCGAAATCTCGGTCAGTGGTTGCGAGCTCGCTCCCCGACTCGATGGCGATGGCCGCCAGATAGGCGTCGGGCACGAGGTTGCCCCGGGCCGCGCCGTCGCGGCACAGGCGCGCGAAGATCGACCAGTGTCGTTCTCCCGGTGCCAGGAGTACGCAGTTCGGTTGAGCGCGAAGCGCTTCGACAAACTCGAGGGCCGGCTCGAGCGGCGTAGCCGGAGAGAATACTCGTGGGTGGGTGACGATCCGCAGGAACCCGCTCAGCACCAACTCGGACAAAGCGAATGCGCTCTCCGAGTAAACCAGATCCTCCAACCATGCCCGCAGCGGCGCGTGTCGAGGAGCGTCCTCGCGGAAGGCGTGAACCAGGATGTTCACGTCAACCAGGATCATTCCCACGCTCCATCAGGTCGAGCAGCGCCGCCGTGTCATCCAGATCGACTCCCGGCTGCACGCCGCCTCCTCCCCGCCCATAGCTGGGCAGCGGGATCCGCTCCCGATCGGTGGCGCGTTTGCCGCGCGACAGCAGCTCACGCAGCGCCTGATGCACGACGGCCGTGAAGGTCATCCCCTCCTCGACCGCATACTGCTTGGTCTGGCGCATCAGATCGTCATCAAGGCGGATGGTCGTCCTCATGCGTCAAAGCATATGATCAGTATGTCAATATGTCAACTCCGGCTTCAACTCCCCTCCAGCACGCGGCGAGCGCCGACCCAGCGCGCGAACCACCAGCGGTCGTTCGCGTCGCCCGAGCCACTCAGCCTGCTGACCTTCACGCCGCCGGAGTTGGTCGAGTGGATGAAGCGAGCGTTCCCGACGTACAGCCCCACGTGGGTTACGCGGCTGCCGCTCTCGGCGAACAGCAGGATGTCGCCGGGCTCGAGGGCCGAGGCGTTGGCAGCCAACGGACTGCCGGCGCCAGCCTGGTCCCGGCTGGTGCGGGGAACGCTCACTCCGTGCGTATCGTAGGCGTACCAGACCAGGCCCGAGCAATCGAAACCTTCCTCCGTGCTCGTTCCGCCCCAGCGATACGGTTCTCCCATCGCTGCCAACGCGGTTTCTGCGACCCGCTCTCTGAGCGCAGCGACGTCGCCGACCGGCTCGCTCGATCGGGGTGTCGAAGAAGCCGGCTCATCGAACTCGGGCGAATCGGTACCGAGCGCCCCCTCCGAGCCGGAGACAATCGACGGGCCTCCCCAGCGAAAGGAAACGCGCGCGCTGAAGACCAAGCCGCGGCGATCGCTCTCCGCCAGCCTCCAGAAGCCACGCAGCCCCAGATCCTCGGCGAAGTAGTTGGCCTCGACGTCGAGGCCGAGCCAGGCCCACGGGTTGTATTCGAGTCCGATACCGGCGTTCCAGACGGCAGCGACGTTCGCCGAGCCGCTGGACTGAACGGCCAGAGCGGCGCCGGCAACGGCGTAGGGCCACAGCACGCGCGTCCCTCGGAACAGGCTGATCTCCGGTCCGAGACCGTAGAGCGACCGCTGTGACGAATCGGGATCCACGATGGCCAGTCCGCGGACGGTGTAAGCCAGCGGCCCCGCCAGCCAACGCCCCAAGCCCGCCGAATAGAGGGTGGGATTCGGGCCGGAAACGCTCCAGCTTCCGGCCTGCAAGTCCACCGCGCGCTGCGCTTGAAGCGCTCCGGGTTGAAGGGCAAGCCAGGACGCCAGGGCAAACGGCATCAGGTGCCAG
>JBDHHL010000152.1:0-18936 GCA_039589375.1 Gemmatimonadota bacterium
GCCTGTCGCTGAAGAACTGGAGGTTCAGTATGCGCGTCTCGGGACTGGCTCTAGCCGTTCTGCTGACCACCCTGTTCGCCTTTTCTCCGCGATCCGATCAGGGCGGGCTGGAGGGTGTGCTACTCGTCACCAATAAGAGCGGGAACACGCTGTCATTCTTCGATGCAACAACCGGCGAGGAGCTGGAACGAATATCCACTGGGCCGGGACCGCAGGAAGTTGCGATCACACCTGACGGCAAGCTCGCCTTCGTGGCCAACTACAGCTCCAATAGCCTGACCGTCGTGGACGTGCCGAATCGCAAGGCCGTCGGTACAGTCGATCTCGGCAAGCACCAGCGGCCCCATGGCGTTGTCGTCAGTGCGGACGGCAGCTCCGTCTGGGTCACCACCGAAGGATCGCAGCACCTGGTGGAGGTAGATGTGGCGACCCGCCAGGTGAAGCGGGCGGTCGAGACCGGGCAGCGGGTCACTCACATGGTCATCCTGGTGGAGAGCCGGGGTAAGGCCTACACCGCGAACATCGGGTCCGGCAACGTCACCGCCATCGACACGCGTGGCGGCGAGGTCATCCGGCAGATACCGACCGGCGCCGGCGCCGAGGGTATCGCCGTGACTCCCGACGATCGCTTCGTGCTGGTGACGAACCGCGAGGCGGGCACCTTTACCGTGATCGACACTTCCAGCGATGAAATCGTCCACAGCATGGAGGTGGGCGGTTTCCCGATCCGCGTCGAGGTGACGCCGGATGGCAAGCGAGCCCTGGTCAGCCAGGCCACGGCACAGACGCTTCTCGAGATCAGCGTCGATGGCTGGAAGAAGGGTCGCGAGCTGGCAGTGGGCCAGATGCCCGTCGGGATCGAGATTCGGCCCGACGGCAAGGTCGCCTATGTGGCGAATACGCGCGACGACATGTTGACCGTGGTCGATCTCGACGATTTTTCGGTGCTGATGACGATATCCGGGGGCGATGAGCCCGATGGCATGGCATGGGTAGCGCGCTGAGTCGTCTCGGGATTCTCGTCCTTCTGGCGGTAGCCGTCCCCATCGTCGCTTGCACGATCGAGCGCGGTGACGTGAGGACGCCGGGCGGCCAGCCGCCGGAAGCGGACACGACGCGCGTGCGCCTTACTATGGAGGCAATCGCAGCCGCCTTCGAGGCCGGCGACCTGGCCTCGCTCGACACCATCTACCACGACAGCGTCACCGTGTTCGAGGCTGGGCGAGCGGACCGTGGTTGGGCCAACTATCGCGAAGGCCACCTGGTGCCCGAGTTGGAAGCGCTCAGCGAGCGGCGTCTCCGTATCCATGACGTCAGGGTCAGGCTGGCGCGGAATACGGCATGGGCAACCTATGGGTTCCGCCTTGGCGCCGTGCGGGACGGACAAGAGGTCGACGCCCGCGGTATCGGAACGATGGTCTTTCAGAGTCTCCAGGGCCGTTGGCGACTCGTACACTCCCACACGTCTATCGCCCGGCCCGAAGGGGACGACAGGTGATAACCCCGCAACCGGCGACATGAGGGCGCACGAGAGATGATCGATGAAGTGTCCGCACAGTCGGAGCGGCGTCGCGGGCGCCTGGTGAGCACCAACCCGCTGACCGGTAGAGAGATCGGCGACGTTGCGATCATGCGGATTGCAGAGATCCGCGGGCTGGTGTCGGCGGCGCGTGCCGCGCAGGCTGAATGGTCGCGGCTGTCGCTCAAGCAGCGGGCCGAGGCATTACAACGGCTCCGCCGGCTGCTCAATGGCCGCGCCGATGCCGTTGCCGATGTCATAAGATCCGAGACTGGCAAGGTGATCGGCGAGGCGTTGTTCGAGGTAGTCATCGCGTGTGATCACCTGGACTATCTGGCGCGCAACGCGCCCTCCGTCCTGCTGGCGCGTCAAGCCGGCAGCGGCTGGCTCTCTCACCGAAGGGCTCGCGTTGGTTACGATCCATACGGTGTCATCGGCGCCATCACACCTTGGAACTACCCGTTCGCCATCAGCATGAGCGTGGTGTGCACCGCCATCGCCGGAGGGAACGGCGTAGTGCTGAAGCCGTCGGAATACACGCAGATGACGGGTCAGGTTGTAGCCGAGCTCGTTGCCGAAGCTGTGAGCTCTGACGACCTGGTCGCCGTTGCTACCGGAGACGGCAGTACCGGCGCCGCCCTCGTCGGAGCCGGCGTTGATAAGATCGCCTTCACGGGGTCGACGGCTACCGGCAAGAAGGTGATGGCCGCTGCGGCGGAGTCGCTGACGCCGGTGGTCCTCGAGCTCGGCGGCAAAGACGCAATGATCGTGTGCGGTGATGCGGATATCGAACGCGCAGCGCGAGGCGCGGTCTGGGGTGCCTTCTACGGCTGCGGCCAGGTATGTATGTCCGTGGAACGGGCGTATGTCGTAGAAGCCGTCTACGATGACTTCGTAAAGGCCGTGATAGCGGAGGCGCGGCGCGTTCGCGCCAGCGACGAGCCGGAGGCGATGATCGGCTCGCTCATCGCTCCCTTCCAGCTGGACAAGGTTCAGCGCCATGTGCAGGACGCTCAGTCCCGCGGCGCCCGTGTGCTGCTCGGTGGCCGTCCGATCAAGGGGCCGGGACATTTCTTCGAGCCGACGGTCATCACGGACGTTGATCACGACATGGAGATCATGCGGGACGAGACTTTCGGCCCGGTACTTCCCATCATGCGGGTGGCCGACGAGGAAGAAGCGGTGCGATTCGCCAACGACAGCGCGTACGGCCTCGACGCCAGCGTTTGGAGCCGCAGTTCCGCCAAGGCAAGGCGCATCGCCGAGCGGCTCGAAGTTGGCACCGTGCTGATCAACGATCATCTCATCAACTACGCCATGGCCGACCTGCCTTTCGGTGGCGCTCGCCAGAGTGGCTTTGGTCGCGTGCACGGACTGGAAGGGCTGCGCGAGTTCGTACGCCCCAAGGCTTGGGTCGAGGACCGGCTGGCGATGAAACGTGAGCCCTACTGGTTCGAGGAGGGAAGCAGCGGCCACGAGATGGCTAGGGCCCTCTTGGAGTTCAGACATGGTCACGGGCCGCTTCGTCGGCTGACGAGCGCCGTGCAGCTGATTCGTGGCATTCGCCGATGACGAAGGCGAACGAGGTGGGCGCGGCACTGGCCTCGCAGATCGATGACATACTCACCTGCGTTCACTGCGGGTTCTGTCTTCCGGCGTGTCCGACCTACGAGCTACTGGGAAACGAGAACGATTCGCCCCGAGGCCGCATCTACATGATGCGCGCTGTGGCGGAGGGCCGTCTTAATACTGCCGACACTTCCTTCGGCCTTCATATCGACCAGTGCTTGGGTTGTCGCGCCTGCGAGCCGGTTTGCCCCTCCGGAGTACGTTATGGCACGCTGCTTGAGCACGCCCGCGAGGCGCGCGCGGGCGCAGGCGGGGCGATGGACCGCTTGGCTCGATTAGCGCTCAGGGTCTTGTTCGCCAATCGCTGGTTGCAGAAACTCACCTGGGCGCTACTCCGAGTCATTCGTGCCACGCGTCTGCCCTACTTGGTGGCGCGGGCGGGCCGCAAGGACGTGATGCCGGGGAGCATCCGCTTCGGGATGGCGATGCTGGCGGCCACGGCTCGCACCGGTTCAAACCATCACACAAGCACATCTCGCAACTCGTCGCCGTCCGAGTCCATGAGCGCAGCGCGTTCGGGTTCAGCTTTACCCTCGTATGGGGAGACCGTCGCCCTTCTCGAAGGGTGTGTCATGGCGGGACTGTTCGGCCACGTCAATCGAGCAACCGAACGTCTGGTCCGGGCGAGCGGCGGTCGCACGGTTCTGCTGCCGTCCGGCTTCTGCTGCGGAGCTCTCCATGCCCATACCGGCGAGCTGAACCGGGCTCGGGCGATGGCGCGCAGAGTCATCTCCTTGTTCGAGATGAGCCGGGCCGAACTGCTCCTCACCAACTCGGCTGGCTGTGGAGCCGCGCTGAAAGACTACCCGGAGTGGTTGCGCGATGATCCGACTTACGGCGAAAGGGCCGAGCGCCTGGCGAAGTCGGTCAGGGCGGCAAGCGAGTGGCTCGCAGAGCGAGATATGCCCAAGTACGGGCCGCTGCCGGCCCGCGTCGGCTACGATGCGCCTTGCCATCTCCTGCATGCCCAGCGTATCGCCGAGCCGCCGCTACAGCTGCTCTCGCGCATCCCGGAGCTCGAAGTTGTTAGCCTGCCGCGGTCCGATCGCTGTTGCGGCGCGGCGGGGGTCTACGGGCTGCTGCGTCGGAAGCTGTCGCACGGCCTGCTGCGGCGTAAGCTGTCGGAGGCGGACGAAGCCGGGGTCCAGATCGTGGCGACCGGCAACCCGGGCTGCCTGATGCAGATCGGCGCCGGCGCGCTTGTATCCCGGCGCCCTCTGCGCGTCGTCCACCCGCTCGAGTTGCTGGACGAGAGCCGCGAAGCGTGAAGCGGAAGGCTGGCCACTTTCTCGACCGGCCCGTTCACGCTTTCGGGCCGGGTCACGTGAGAGGGCGTTGACATGACCGAGTCGATTCCTGATCGACCTAGGGCTGCTTGGCGGGAACAGCTCCACGAAATCATCTTCGAGGCCGAGACCCCCGGCGGGAAAGCGTTCGACATCGGATTGCTGCTGGCCATCCTGTTGAGCGTTACCGCGGTCCTGCTCGAGAGTGTAGTTGACATCCGCGCAAGCCACGGCCCCCTGCTGAGAACTGCCGAGTGGCTCTTCACCGGCTTGTTCACGGTCGAGTACATACTGCGCCTGATCTGCGTCGGCCGGCCGGCGCGCTATGCTCTCAGCTTCTTCGGCGTCGTGGACTTCCTGGCCATCGTACCGACGTACCTAAGCGTGCTGTTGCCAGGCGCCCAGTCGCTGATCGTCATCCGAGCCCTGCGTCTCTTGCGGGTATTTCGTGTGATGAAATTGGTGCACTTCGTTGGCGAAGCGAGTATGCTCCGCGCAGCGCTGCGCGCCAGCAGCAGGAAGATCATCATTTTCTTGGGCACCGTGCTCACCATGGTGTTGATCATCGGCGCACTGATGTATCTGATCGAAGGCGAGCGGCACGGGTTCACCAACATCCCGCAGAGCATCTACTGGGCGATCGTGACGATGACGACGGTGGGTTACGGCGATATCGCGCCGGCCACAGTCCTGGGCCGCATGCTCGCCTCGGTCGTCATGATCATTGGCTACGGCATCATCGCGGTGCCCACCGGCATCGTCACTGTGGAGATGGCTAGCGTGCGGAAACGGCCGATCAGCACTCGATCGTGTCCGGAATGTTCGGCCGAGGGCCACGACAACGACGCCGGCTACTGCAAGTATTGCGGAGGCACGCTTTAGATCCTGACCTTCGCCAAGTGCGCGGGCCAGATTGCTTACCTGTCGATCGTCTATGGAGCGGAGCATGGAGCCGAAATACATACCGTTACCCGACTACCGCGAGTACCCCGTCGAAGAGATGCGAGGCCGCGCGACCGCCTTCCGGGCCGACTTGCAGCGGCGCCGCTCGGTGCGACACTTCTCCGATCGAACGGTACCGAGAGAGATCATCGAAGAATGCGTCCGCGCCGCCGCAACGGCACCTAGCGGCGCGAATCTGCAGCCCTGGCACTTCGTTGTCGTCTCCGACCCGGAACTCAAGCGTCGAATTCGCAAGGGCGCCGAGTCGGAGGAGCGAGAGTTCTACGGCGGTCGCGCACCGCAAGACTGGCTTGACGCTCTGGCTCCCCTGGGAACGGATCAGCACAAGCCCTTTCTGGAGACGGCGCCATACTTGATAGCGGTCTTCGCTCAGAGCTACGGGCTTACCCCGGGTGGCGAGAAGTCCAAACACTACTACGTCCAGGAGTCGGTGGGCATCGCTACTGGCATGCTCGTCAGTGCCGTCCATCAGGCCGGCCTCGCGTCGCTGACGCATACTCCCAGCCCCATGGGTTTCCTGAACGAGATCTTGGGACGGCCACAGAACGAGCGACCTTATCTGCTACTGGTTGTCGGCTATCCGGCCGACGGCGCCGTCGTACCCGAGATCGAGCGGAAGCCGCTGGACGAAATCGCGACGTTCGTTTGATCGCGGCTGTACTCCCGAGGCTAAGTGACATGACAGAAACGATAGGTGAGGAGCATCATGGTCCCGAAGATTGCGCCGCTCTATGAGATCTTCAGGCTGAACACGCGCCTGCTCCGAAACACGCTGGCGCGTGTGGACGACGCGTCGGCGCAGGTTCGACCCGGCGCGGGAGCCAACAACATGGCCTTCATAGCCGTGCACATCCTCGATGCACGCGCTTGGATGGCTAGATACCTCGGACTCGAGTACAGGCATCCTTGCGAGGAAGAGTTCGCCGATGTCACAGCGATCGACGACGTCGAGGAGTTCCCCCCAATCGAGACCTTACTCGCAGCCTGGACCGAGGTGTCAGGTTTGCTGGATGAGCGGTTGCCAGCCCTGAGTGTGGCTGACGTCGAGCAGAATTCGTCGCAGGAGTTCCCGGTCGCAGATCCGAGTGTCGCCGGCGGTCTCACGTTCTTGCTGCAACACGAGGCGTTCCACATCGGCCAGCTCGCGCTGCTGCGCCGGATATTGGGCTTCGACTCGATGAGCCACGCGGAAGGCTGAGGGATAGCTCGGTGTGAGACGGTAGCTATCGCGGAAGTGTCTCCGGCATATCCGCCACGACATAGGCCATCACCGCCATCGCAGCGACGCACTCCGCCATCTCGCGTGGATCCAGCTTGTCGATTGTGTCCGCTTCAGTGTGGTGGTACCAGAAGTACTCTTCGCCATCCACTCGCAGGCCCATTCCAGGGACACCCTCTTTCATGATCGGGCCGATGTCGGCGCCGCCGCCGCCCCGGGTGACCGCTCCGGCATCGATCCCATCGAGCAGGCTCCCGATTTCCTTGATAATCCGGAAGGCTTCGTCCGAGCCGGTGAAGCCGAACCCCAAAGGCTTGAATACGCCTCCGTCGGACTCTATGGCGAGGATGTGATTGGCGATCTCGTCGCGATGGTTCTTGCGATAGGCGAGAGCTCCGCGCAACCCGTTCTCTTCGTTGGTCCACATGACGGCTCGTACCGTGCGCCGCGGCCGCAGGCCGAGCTTCTGCATCAGCCGCACGGCTTCCCAAGCGGCCACGCTACCGCCGCCGTCATCCATGGCGCCTTGGCCCACGTCCCACGAGTCGATGTGGCCGCCCAAGACCACGATCTCTTCGGGGTGTTCCCAACCGACGATCTCCGCCATCACGTTGCGCGAGGGGACGTCCGGCAGACTGCGCGCCTCCATCTTGAGCAGCACCTCGATTCGCTCGCCGCGCTCCTGCATGCGCTGGAGCATGTCGGCGTCCTCGACGGTGATGGCGGCGTGCGGTATCTGAGGCACATTCGGGTCGTAGCGCATCTGGCCGGTATGCGGGGTCCTCAGCGAGAACGGCGTCACCGAACGGATAAGGCTGGCGACCGCGCCGACTTGAGCCGCTGCCACTGCACCGACCACCCGGTACGTAACCGTCTTGCCGTAGCTCGTGAACGGCGCATTTAGCAGCACGATCTTGCCTCGAGCCTGGTCGACGCGAAGCGAGAGCTCGTCGAAGCTGTTGACTACCAGAACTTCTGCGCGGATACCCTCCGGCGGCGTTCCGACGCTGCCGCCCAGGCCGAGCATCGGCAGGTTCGTGCGGCGCGGCGCGACCAGTTCCAGCGATTCCTCGCCTCGCACCCAGTGCGGTACGAGTACCGGCTCGCCCCTCGCGTTCTCTAAACCATCCTCCTCCATCTCTGCCAGGATCCAGTCCAGCGCTCGCTCGAGGCTCTCCGAACCGCTGAACCGGTGACCGAAGCGATCCACCAATTCCGTGAGCCGCTCGAAGGCGAAGCTGTCGGATAGCGCTGCATCGATCAGACGGTCAGCCGCGTCACGGTACGTCTCGGCGAGAGAAGCGGTGCCCACGGCCTCTTGGGCATGGAGCGCTCCAGCTACGGTGGTGGCGCCTGTAACCAGTGCGAGGGACACTACAGTGCTGAGGAATCGCTGCTTCATACGGCCTTTCCCATCCTCATGTTCTGGTGCGGAATCCGCCCAGTATGCACCCGTGGCGGACAAATGGCAAGGAAAGCCAGCCAGAGAAGGCGAATCTGGTGATCGCGTCCCCCCCGGAGAACCCGAAAGGCCATTTGTGCGTTCTCGATGTGACAGGCTGATTTGGGATGCGGGGCGTGCCAGGGCAAAAGACGAGGAGATTGCGGGTCGCCAGCTGCGCCCTCGTCTCCTGGCCGACCCCGCTTTGACGCGGCGCTAGCGTGGCCCGCCGAATCGATACGACAACTGTATCTGCAGCACGACCAGGTTGGCCTGGCTCTCGGTAGGGCGGAAGTCGACCGCTCCGTCCGGGCGGAGGTCCAGTTCAGCCTGCTTCACGTAGCGACTCGTGCCGTTGTTCAGATATTGAGTCGCCAGCAGAAGGGAGAAGTCTCCCCCCAGATCGAATTCGAGACCACCGCCGCTGGCCCAAGCGAACGTGTAGTGATCGAAGTTCGTGTTGCCCTCTCTTATGCGTCCATCTTCGGCGGAGGGATCACAGACTTCTATGTAGGACTCCGTCGCGAACCGCGAGACGCCGACGCTCCCGTTCACGAAGCCTCGCACGGAACCGGACCGGAAGCCGATCTGCGGGCCGGCCAGCAGCGAGTACAAGGCATTCTCCGTGGTGACTTCTGTCGGATCGTCGGGCGGAGAGATGTCGACGAGTTGGGCCACTAACCTGGGCGGCAAGGTACGGGTTTCGCTGTCGAAGAGGACATAGTAACCGTCGACGCGCAGGCCCACGATCCCGTGCTTGTCAATCTGGTGCAGGGTTGTACTGCCGAGCCCGGGGCTAGTGCCCATATGAGAGCCGAATTCTCCGGTTGGGAATCCCGCCAGAAGACCTGCCTCCTCCGCATACCGCTCAACGGTTTCTGTCGCCAGAGGGTCTTGAGCGTGAAGACTCGGCTGCGCCAGCGCGGTTCCGAGCCCGAAGAGTAGAGTAGCGGAAGGAATAACGCGATTGTACCGCATCGTACTTCTCCAGTTGCACTTACTTACAGAGCAAGCCGGGTGCCGTTGGGATCAGTGAACGCAGCCGCATGAAGCGGGACCTTCCTTGGTCGGGTCGCGTTCGTTCGTGTCTCGGGGAAACGGTCGAGGCGTGTCTAGCGGACACTGACCTTCACGACGACCTGCATTACGTAACGTCATCGTTGCCACTGACGTGCGCCGCCCGCTGATCGCGTGTCGGCGGGGGGACTGCTAGTTTGTATAGACTGGGTATAGTGTTTGGAAGCAGTCACCGCGGCCGCCCGCCGGCCGAGCCCTTGTGTCAGTCGAGGACGTGCGAAGATGAGCAAGAGAGTAGGGACTCCTAGAGCGTGGATGACCCTGGCCGCAGCCACCTGGCTCACATTCTTGGGCGCCACGGCTGCCGCCGCCCAGCAACAGGAGCGAGAGCTGTTTCGTAGGACCGACCGTGTGCGAGCGACATCCTCGCACCTCGGAGCTTCGGCCAGGCGATGCGGCGCTACCAGGAGGCAGAGCGGGATCTCGAAAGGGGAAGAAGCCGCGAGGACATAGAGAACAAGCTGCGGGAGGCGCGCCAGTACTTCGATCAGGCCATCGAGATCGCTCAACTGGGCTACCCGGTACTCGCGCCGGCTCTCGAGGCGAGGGACGATGCTGAAAGGGCTGAGGCGCCGGATGTGGCGGCCAGGCTGTGGCAGGAAGGCGTGGACGAGTTCGAGCAGGCGGCTCGCAAGATGGAAGGTGGCGACGTAGGCGGGGCTCGCGAGCGTACGGCGGAAGCTGAAGCGGTCCTTCGCGAGGCTGAACTGGAGGCGATCAAGGCGAACCACTTACAGGAAACGTGGGATCTACTGCAGCAAGCCCAAGAGACGAGACTCCGCGAGCGTGCACCCCGCAGCTTCGCTCGCGCCGAGGGCTTGGTGGTGCAGGCGGAGAACCTTCTGGTAGAGAACCGATACGATACGGATGAGCCGAGGGCGCTGGCCAGCGAAGCCAAGCGGGAAGCCGAGCACGCGACCTACTTGGCCGGCGTCGTCTATGGCGTTGAAGAAGAGGAACAGACCTTCGAGGATGTGATGCTGGCGGCGGAGGACGAGCTCCGTAGGATCGCGGCAGCAATGGACATCGCGGCCTCGTTCGAGAGCGGCCTTGCCGAAACGGCGGCAGCCATCGTTGGACGGACCGAGCGATACCAGGACGACATCCGCCGGCTCCGGCGCGATTTGAACGATCGCGAAGAGGAGCTGGATGAAGTGGCGGCCCGGGTCGCGACACTAGAGGAGCAGCTCGGGGGGCTTGCGGAAGAGAGGACGGCGCTGGTCCAGCGGATGGAAGAGCAAGCGCGTCTCCGCCAGAAGTTCGCGACGGTCGAACGGATGTTCAGCCGCGAGGAAGCGCGCGTGATGCGAGAAGGTGGGGATGTGATCATCCGACTCCTCGGTCTCACATTCCCGGTGGGCGAATCGATCATCGATCCACAGCATCACGATGTACTGAACAGGGTCCTTAGGGCGATTCAGGAGTTCCCGGACTCGCGGATGACCGTCGAGGGGCACACGGACTCCGTCGGGAGCAGTTCGAAGAACCAGAGCCTCTCTCAGGAACGGGCAGATGCGGTTGGGCGGTACATCCTCGACGCTATGAGGATGGACCCTTCCTTGATCGACGCCGTTGGCTACGGAGAGTCGCGGCCGATCGCCAGCAACAGCACGCAGGCGGGCAGGGCGCAGAACCGGCGGATCGAGATCATCATTCATACGGCCATCGGGATGGGCTACTGAACTCAAAGCACAAGCGCCTGACCTGGACTAGGCGGGCGGTCGCTCGCAGAACGGACTGAAGGATCGATGTCGAACTCGTGGTCGGGTTCTCGCCCGTTCGTGGGAAGGACCGATGTCCGCGGCACGCTGGCCAGCGAGGTGGATGCCGTAATGCGGGGGAGCGGACGAGCGATCTTTCTGCTGGGCCCCCCGGGCAGCGGGCAGACCGCTTGTATCGCCGTCTTTCAAGAGGAGGCGTTCCGGCGGCGCGAGGCACTCAGGGCCGAGTACGTGGACTGCGCTCACTCGGGCACGGAGACGTGGGCCGAGTTGGCCGAAATCTTCACACGCAGCCACCGACTGCGGCGCTCGGCCAAGATAGTCGCCGTCGACTGGCTGGAATCCATTCCCATCGTCGGGAAGATCCTTCAAGCAGTAGTAAGAACCGTGGTCGCGTTACGTACGGGGCGGGTCGAGACAAGTCTGTCGCAGTCCAAGAGCCCGAGGTCGGTCGAGTCGGCGGTGGGCGCTGTCCGTCTGCTACTCGAGTTCGAACCTCGAGAACCGCGGCTCGTGGTCATGGACAGCTTGGACCGCGGGGACTCGGAGGATTTGGCGGGATCATCGGCGTTGATCCGCCGGCTGCCGGACACACGGACCCTGTTCCTGGCGGCCGTGAGAACGGAGGATGGAAGGCCCCCGGAGGCCATCGGCGATCTAATCCTCGAGGCGGAGCGTCTAGGGTGCGGCACCCGTATAGAACTGCCCCCGCTATCGATGCCCGACATCGGGGAGGCCGTCGGCAAGGCGACGGGTGGTATCGCTCCGCTCGAGTGGGTCGCGTGGCTCGCCACCGAAACGGGTGGCAATCCCGGCGCACTGTGGTCGCTGCTCGGCGCGGTCGAGGGGGAAGGACTTCTGCAGAGATCGGGGCGGCGCTGGGTGTGGAAGGGCTCACCGCCGGAAAGCACCCCATCGCGCGAGGCCGCGCCGAGCCGTGACTGGCGGCTCTCGGACAAGGATCGCCGCCTGATGGGTCTGGCGGCGCTCGAAGGGCGCTTCTTTCACTCGGCCGTGCTGGCCCAACTGGCCGAGATGCCCGAACTGGATGTCGAAGATCGACTGTCCTTGCTGTGCCGACTGGGCCTGATCGAGTACCTCGATGCGCCGGTTGGCGGTGATGAAGTGACAAGCCGATATGCCTTCCGCGACCCGGCGGATTGGGAGTCCTGCAAGCGCATCTTTTCCGAAAGCGAGCGCGATCTATACACGGCACGTTTGGGGGAGGTGCGTGCACGCCTCGGCCTCTGAAACTTGGCCTGTTTCTTGAACGCTTGTAGGGCGGATTCCTAAATGACAGTCACACCTCCCCGGTCGCTCGCCGGGTGGGTATGTAGTAGATCGGCTGACGAAGTACATGGCAGTCTGATGTTGCCGGGCCTGCGGCGACTATGGAACGTCACGGGAACGGGCAGGACCGCCGTGGCATCGCCGCAAGGGGTGGTGCAACTCTGCCCCATTGCACCGGCCTGCGCCGGCAGTGGCTTTGGAGATGGACCGATGCCCTCGGCTGGCGAAACGCGCTAGACGAGCGGATTCGGGCTACAGAACGGTTATGGAGTGCTTTGATACTACGAGGAGGAAAAAATGATTAGGCTTGCTCCCGCCACGGCGTCGACCGCCCGCCTGCTCGCCGCGGCGGTGGCCCTCGCGCTGGTAGCATTTGTCGCCAAAGCGTGCGATCGACCGCCCACGGAGGTAGGGTCAGAATCGGAGTCTGCAGGAAACCAGTCGGCTTCTTCATCCAGCGCAGCCTGTACCGCCCCCTGCGTAGTCGTCGAGGTGGTCAAGCGCGGAGGCGGCGCGAAGCTCCCCGAAGATCCTCACGTTGTAACCTTGATTCAGGGAGGCCCGGGCAGTATCGGCCCGTTCCCATGTGAGTCCGGAAATAGCTGCACGGTGGGGGACAGGACCAACCCGCTGGTACAGGAGATAGACCTCTCTACAGGGGTAGCAGTCTTCGGCCCGGAGCAGGGCTACAATCTCCGCACCGATGCAGGCTACTGTGCGATAGTACGGCCGCTGGTGTCGAGCGCAGACGTTTTCGGCGCCGTCAGCAGTACCGGCGAGCCGGCCTTCGTCTATCCGGCTCCGGTGCCACCCCAGCCGGCGGCGGCGGCCGGGGGTGCGGTCACAGAGACGAAAAAGAAAGACGTGCCGCTTACCAAGCAGTCGATCGTTGACTACTGCATCACCATGTCGGGCGGTGCCCCGTTCGTCGTCGGCGCCGACGACATCGTGAAGGTAACGCTCACGCTCAAGGCGCACAGTACACACGTGGTGAACTGTGCTTACTACGACGGCAGCGGTGAAGCGCCGGTCACCGGCGGATCGACCTGCCCCGCCTGGGAACTGATTGACTTCAGCGATGTGACGATCCCGTGGCTTACAGATTTGCAGCGAGATCTTGTGGATACCCACGGGTTGCGGCTGGGATTCCTGGTTTCGACGGCCAACGCGAACGCCGCGCGGCTCCAGGGCCTCACGCCGAAACAGAAGTATTTCATCGAGGTGGCATCCCAGACCGAAGAGAGCTCGCGGCAGCAAACCACGTTCTCCATCAAGGACCGTTTGTCACCTGGCAAGGACGAAACGGATCCGATCCTTGCGCCGGTCGATCCACTCGTTTGTGAGGTCAACAAGGAGGCTGAGCCTTTTGGCGAAGTAACGTCTGGCATCGACTTCGGAGACGTGAGCCACGGCCACTACGCGATCACGCCATTGAACTCGGCTCTGTTCGTAGCCGACAGAGCCCGCACCACGATCTTCTACAACTACCGGCTGGCCGGCATGGGTTCGTCACAGCTCGTCACGGCGAAGTTCAGGCTGAAGCCGAATCCCTTCTTCTTAGGTCAGCAGCCGGATGGTTACCCGCAGACGCTGAGCTTCCAGGTCACCTACGATTTCTCGGCGTGTCCAGACACCGAGGACCCGCTGATGCCCGTCTCTCACTCCGGGCCCGGGTTCGATGCGCTGGGAATCGTCGTCGAGTGCCGGCCGGATGGTGATGAGGTGCGTGTGACCTGGTCCATAGAGATCCCGGGAACGCGTGTCATGTCGTTCGGCCTCCAGTCCCTGCAGGACGTTCTTCCCGATCCGGCGCGATCCGATGACGAGAGTTCCCGCGTCGAGACCCCATTTCCTGTGGGCTTCGACGGCATCTACGGCGTCGGCGAGCTGTTCCCCGACGACTGCCCGCTGCCCAACACCACGATCGGTGGCGGTACCAACGACCCGAAGTGGCTGAATCCGATCGGTTGACAACAAGGGGGGGCGTCCCAGTTCATGGGGCGTCCCCCTTTCAACTAGAGCTTCCCTTTCCAGACTCGCCGCTTCCCCTATCTTGGCACCCATGTCGCACATGGTACCCTTGTGGTGTTGGAAGTGTCGTGGCCTGATCCGCCTTGAGATTCTCTGACTATGACTGTCTTTGTCGGGCGAACAAGCGAGCTCGAGCGGCTGATGAGCAGACTCGAGCGCGCTATTCGGGGCGAAGGCGGCGCGGTCTTCATCACCGGCGAAGCGGGCGCAGGCAAGAGCACGTTCACGCAACGGTTCCTCGTTGACGCAGCGCTCCGCACCCCGGAGGCGCGCGTCATCTCCACGGACTGCTCAGAGCAGTATGGCGCTGGGGAGCCATATCAACCGTTCGTCGACGCCTTCCGCGACTTGTTGAGCGACGAGCATGGCGGGGCCAAGAGGAGCCTCAGAGATATCGGTCGCCAGCTGGCTCCGTACTGGGTTCAGGCAATCCCGGTGGCGGGAGATATCATCGCCGCAACGATGGTCACGGCAGCAGAGCTCAAGCAGACGCTGGGCGGTGCGACGGCCACAGCGGCTCCGCCCAGCGAAGAGGCACTGTTCTTCCAGTATACGGAACTGTTCTTGGCGGCGGCGACCGAACATCCGATGGTGCTGTTCATCGACGATCTGCACTGGGCGGACCGAGCCTCGGTGTCGCTGCTAGGCCATTTGGTGCGCCGGATCTCTGACAAGCCGGCGCTGGTCGTCGGCACCTACCGCCCCGCGGATGTAGAGGTCAGCAAGCATCCCATCAAACAGGCGAAACTCGAGCTCGAGCGCTACGGTGTCGCGGAAGAGTTGGCATTGGACGCGCTCGACTTGCTCTCGCTGTCGGAGTTCGTGGTGCAGGAACTGGGCGCTCGCCCCACACCGGACCTTCTCCATCTGCTCGAGCAACGCGCGGGAAGTAACCCTCTCTTCTTCGGCGAGTTGCTGAAATGGCTGGTCGAGCAAGATCTGGCCGTCGAGCGTGACGGTGAGTGGGACCTGAGCGCGTCCTTCGAGGATATCGAGATCCCGCGGTCGGTGGAGAGCGTGATCGAGAAGCGGCTGTCACATCTCGACCCCGATACCTACCGTGTATTGGAGTATGCCAGTGTCGAAGGCGATGAGTTCGATTCCACCGTTCTGGCGCAGCTACTGGATGTCGACGAGCTCGAGCTAGAGGAACGGCTCGACCCGATCGTGCGCGCGCACAAGTTGATTCGGTTCGCCGAGACGCGCGACCTGCCGAGCGGAGAGCCAACCAGCGTCTACGAGTTCAACCACACGCTCACCCAGGACGTGTTGCATCGCAACCTGCAGGGCAAGCGGCGGATCCTACTGCACCGCAAGATAGCCGACATACTGGAGAGGACTTACGCGCCGGAAACGGAGAGCATATTTCACAAGCTGGCTTTCCACTTCGATCAAGGTCGGGTACCAGAGCGGGCCTGGAATTTCGCGCTCGAAGCGGCCGGTCGAGCCAGTCGCGTGTACGCCCACTGGGATGCCATCGACTTGCTGAAGGTCGCGCTGCGAAACAGCCGGTCCGCGGCCGAGCAAATGGCGGCGTTGGAACGGTTGGGTGACGAGCATCGCCTGGCCGGCCACTATCAGGAGGCTCTGCGCAACCTGAATCAGGCGCTCGATGCTGCGACTGCGGAAGAAACTCCAGTGGCCGCGCTCATCCTCAAGCGGAAGATCGCGTCAATCGAGCGTGATTGTGGGAGTAGCTCGCCCGACGAGCTGAGACACAGACTCGATGCGCTAGCTGAAGAAGCGCGCCGCATGCAGGAGCGCGCGGAGCTTTGCGAGATTCTCTGGCTCCTGGGCAAGATTACCGGCACCGGGGCGGATATCGCGTTGGAAGCTCTGTCAATCGCCGAGGTACTCGATGACAGCCACCTCGTGGCGAGGGCGCAGTTCGAGCTGGGTGGCGCACTCATGGGGGGCGAGAATCCGGCCGAGGCCGTTCCACACGTGCGCGAGGCGTTGAGGCTCGGAGAGCAAGCGGGAGACAAGTTCCGAATGGGGAGATGTTTTAACTGCCTGGGTATCATAGAGGTCTTGGTGGGCGATTACGACGAGGCGACGCGTGCGTTCGCCGCGGCGGCTGAGCTTTTCGATGCCCTCGCGGACCCTATGACAGAGGCTGCGGTTAGAAACAACCTTGGGCAGCTTCTGCTACGTATGGGACGTTTCCAAGCCGCGGAGGAGAATCTGCTCGAGGCGATCCGGCTCGCGCGCCGCATGGACGCCACCGCAAGACTCCTCCATCACTTGGAGAACATGGCCCGTGTGCAGCAAGCCGTCGGCGAAGCGGAGAGGGCTGAGAAGGTGTGGCAGGAGCTGCTCGATCTCTCGAAGGGAATGGGATACTGGGAGTCGGAGATCGTGGCGCATTGTGGGTTGGGTTTCCTGTTTCTCGATGCCGGAGACTCTGACCGCGCGCGTGCGGAACACGATGCGGCGCGGTCGCTGCTGCATGATGAGGCCTGGACCGAATGCCGCGAGGATCTCGACATGCTCGCAGCACGTCTTGCGGCTCATGACGGCGATGTTCAGGCGGCGGTTCGGATACTGGGAGACGCCGAGGCTGAGCTGGTCTCGCGGGATCCCTACCTGTGGGCGACTTTCCGACTGATGCATGCCGAGCTCGTCTTTCTTGACAATGCGACACAAGCAGAGCAGATGGTGCACGAGTGCTTGGAGACATTCGGCAAGCTCCGCACCCAGCCCATGATGGAACGAGCCAACCAACTTCTGGCCCGCATTGGGGGATAGCATGACCAACCGCAGTACGTTTCGGCATGCAGTGTCGCTCGCGCTGCTGGTGACGGCGGCGCTCGTGGGATGCGGAGACCGGTCAGCGGAACGCGCGACCGCGGATTTGAGCGCTGAAGGTAGACAAGGCGGTTCCGCCGTCGTCTGCGCCAACAGTGCTGTAGAGAGTCTGAACCCGTTCGTCTCGCCCGATCAGGGCGCCGTAGATCTGAAGCCCGCTCTATTCATGACGCTGGTCCGGTACGGCGCTGCAGGCGCGTACGAGCCGCTTCTAGCCACGGACTGGGAATGGCTAGATGAGCGGCGGGGCTTGAGGTTTCGAGTTCGCTCCGATGCCACATGGCACGACGGCACACCGGTTACGGCCGCTGACGTAGCCTGGACGGTCCGTATCGCTGCAAACCCGGAGTACGGGTACCTGAGTGCCGGTGACTTCGAGGAGTTTCGCGATGCCGTTGTGAGCGACTCGGCGACCGTCGATCTGTCATTCGCTGCCCCGTTCAGCGCGGGCCTCGAGCCGTTCGTCGCGCTGCCGATCCTCCCGCGTCACTTGCTGGCCCAACTGGAGCCGGCACAATTCCAGACGGCCGAGTATCATCGCGCACCGGTCAGCAGCGGGCCGTTTCGTCTAACGGAGCGGAGATCGGATGGCACGCTGATCTTCGAGCGGTACGCAGGCTATCCAGAAGATCTCGGCCGGCCCTACCTGGATCGCTTCGTCCGGCGCACTGTGGAGGAGGCCTCCACGTCGCTTGCCGAGCTCGCGAGCGGCGGCGTCGATATGTGCATCACGAGTTCGTCGGTGGCGGATCGCGTCGAGGGGTCGCCGCGCTTGCAGGTTCGTCCGTTCCAGCCGGCGCTGACGCACGTGCTTCCCCTCAATACTCGGCGGCCGCCGCTCGATGATGTGCGCGTCCGGCGGGCGATTTCCGCCGCTCTGCAGCGCTCGGAGATCGCGGCGGCGATCTCGACGGTCGCCCGCCCGGCTACCGGCCCTATCTCGGAAGAGAGTCCTTGGTACCTGCCCGACATCGCCCAACCAGATGCCGACTCCGCACTGGCGGCGTCTTTGCTGGAGGAGGCGGGTTGGTCTCGAGCTAACGGGATCCGTACCAACGACCGGGGTGAGGAGCTGGGGTTTACGCTGGCGGCACCCCAGGGAACCGAGAGTATCCTAACCGTCGTCCAGGCGCATCTGCGCCGTTTGGGCATCGACGTGGACCTGCGCTTTATGGAATGGGCGAGCTACGTGGGCTTGATACAGGACCCCGAACGCCGACCCGCTGCCATGTTCTTGGGTTTCGTTCCCGAGAAGATCTTCAACCCCGCGGCGGAACTGTTCTCGCAGTTCCACTCTAGCGGCTACAGCAATCTCTCTTCTTATTCGGTCGCGGAGGTCGATTCTCTGCTCGACGTTCTTGTGCAGACGACGGCCGACGAACAATTGGCCCGCGGCTATCGCGAGATGCAGCGACGGGCGGCGGAGGATGTGGCGATCCTCTACGTCGTGAACGATCCCCGCGTGATCATTCTTGGGCAAAGGTTGCAGGGTGTGGAAACCGACCTGAATGGCCCCCTCGCCTCGCTGACACGGTGGTGGATTCCGCGCGACCGGCGCCGCTAGCGAGACGCACTAGAACTTCCGCTTCTTGGTGGCCAGGTTGACTATGACCACGAAGATGAAGGCCCCAGCGGCGGCGGTGACGACGGGGAACTCGATCTCCCCCACGGGGAGGATGTAGGGTTCGGGCCACTCGAACCGTTCGGCAGCCCAGGGGCCTGCGTATGCTCCTGCCAGGCCGGCCAGAAGGGAAATAGGGCAGCCGGCCCGCGAGTATCCGGTCAGGAACTGGCCGGCCGCGGCGCATATGACGCCGACGACGGAGTGCAGAAGGAGGTCAATGAGCCACATCGGCATCTAAGCTGCAACACTATCCGCAAAAAAACAACTAGACCTTGCGTGGGCGCCCAGGCGGTGCCCGGTGGACAGCGATCGCGCACATGGGTCATAT
>JBDHHL010000153.1:0-9399 GCA_039589375.1 Gemmatimonadota bacterium
AAGGCGGCTGCCAGGCTCCGGGTGCCGTACCTCGTGATCCACGGGGCGGAAGACGAGTCGGTGAGCGTAGCCGACGGCGAACGCCTCGCCCAAGCCGGCCCGGATGGCACCACTCGCTTCGAGCGGATCGAAGGTGCCGGTCATACATTCGGCGCCGTTCACCCGTTCCAGGGCACCACCGAGCATCTCACACGAGCCATCGACCTGACGGCCGGCTGGTTCGGCGAGGCGCTGGCGTAGGGTCACACGCTCGGCTTGTCATCGCCCTGGGCCTCGGACTCTACCGGACCTTGATCTGTTCAATAGCACGGGAGGCTTGATGCACCTAAGTGAGTACCAGAAGCTGGCTCATCGAACCAGTCTGGACACCAGCTACGGCGATGCCGAGCCGATGGACCGCCTCATCTATCCGACTCTCAAGCTGGCCGGCGAGGCCGGCGAGTTCGCCGAGAAGGTCGGCAAGTTGCTGAGGGACAAGGCGGGCTTGATCGGCGAGCAGGACCGGGATGCCCTGGCCGACGAGCTGGGCGACGTGCTCTGGTACGCCGCCGAGGTTGCCACGGTGCTCGACGTGGACCTGGCCGATGTGGCCAAGCGAAACGTACTGAAGCTACAGAGCAGGGCGGAGCGAGGTGTCATCCGAGGCAGCGGCGACAACCGATAGTGCGGAATCGCCAACTTGTACACTCACTCCGTACAACATCGGACCTGGAGGATCGATGCTGGACGATATCGGACGAACGACTTTGACCAGACGTGCGGGTTTATGCCGGCCGTGCATCTGGATGGGCTCGGCCGCGGCCGCTCTAGCGGTCTTGGCGATGGCAGCATGCCGGTCATCCGGCGAACGGACCGACGTCGTTGACCGAGAGGGACTTCAGGCGGCGGTGGATCACTTGCTCACCGAATCCGAGAAGGCCTGGAACGGCGGTGACCTCGCCGGATTCATCGATTGGTATAAGCGCGGCGAGGAGACGTCGTTCCTGGGCTCGAACGGCCTCACCCACGGTTGGGATACGATCCGCCAGCGCTACGCTGGCAGATTCGAGCCGGGCGCCTCTCGCGACTCGCTCCGCTTCGAGGAGCTCGTGACGCGGCCGCTGGCGCCTTGGCTGGGTCTCGCGACCGCGCGCTACGTGTTGTTCCAGGGCGATTCGGTGACATCGACCGGCGTGTTCACGATAGTTGTAGAGAAAACACCGGAAGGCTGGCGGATCATCCACGACCAGAGCGCCGAAACGACGCAGTAAGGCGGGCTTTGAATTGACAATATCGAACATCGAATGTCGAATTTCCAATAACAGCTCTTCATTATTGGCTAATCGATATTCGCTGTTCGATATTCAAAGCTGGCCCCGTAAGATCGGTTTGGGCCAGGCCTAATTCAGATTCGTTTCCAGATCTTCTTTCCCGAGCCGGGCGATCTCGGCCTGCCGGCGCAGCTCCGGATCGCTGGCGCTGCCGAAGCGCATCAAGATCTCCTCGTACGTGGCCAGGGCCTGCTCGCGGTGGCTGAGTTGAATGAGCGCCGAGGCCTTGTTCAGCAGCGCCTTCGAGATGCGTTCACGCAAGTGCGGGTCCGCCGAATTGCCCCAGCGGCCCACCACTTGGTCGAGGATGGCGATCGCTTCGTCCAGGCGGTTCAGCTCCGCCAGCGCCACACCCTTGTTGATGTAGGCCTTGCTTACCGCGATGTCGAAGCTCGGCTCGGTGTCGCTGGCGAAACGGCGGATCAGCTCGTCGTAAACGGCGATAGCCTCCTCGCGTCGATCGAGCCCCAACAAGCTGGCGCCCTTGTTGAACAGGGCTCGCACCGCGTTCTCTCTCAGCCCTAGCTCGCGGGCGCCGCCGGTCCGCGTGACCAGCTCGTCGTAGGCGGCGATCGCCTCTTCCCAACGACCGATCTGCGCCAGCACCACCCCTTTGTTGAACAGCGCGCTGTTCGTCTTGAGCTGGACGGCGGCCGCGTACGCTTCATCTTGCCGGGATAAGAAGTTGCCTATCTCGACGACAAGGTCGTAGGCGCGGAGTTCAGCCTCGGAACCGTCGGCCAGACCGGAGGCCGCGGCAAGCAGCAGATCCATCAGATGGCTTTGCTGCTCCTCGGCCAGGTCGTCTAAGGAGATGCTTGACGCGGCGCTGATGGCTTCATTGAACAGCGACTGCCTTAGCGCCTCGTGCACATGTTCCAGCGGCTTGCCACTTCCCATCGATCCTCCCCCATCGCTCGCTGATCGTGCCTAGTGAAGACTCATATAATATAGTGTATTTTGTCCGCCGCACATCCGTGGCCTGGCCTCGCCGGCTCCGGTGCCGGAGTCTTGGTGCCAGGTGGCTACCGTCTGGGAGGTAAGAGATGAACATCTTCGCGATCGCCCTGTTCGCCGTTGTCCAGTCCGTCGCAGTCGACGCGCCGACAGACACGGTCTACTTCACACCCACAGTGTCGCAGCCGACCTTTGCCGTGCGCGAGCCCGTCCTCCGCATCAAGCCGGGGACCGTCTTGATGTCCAAGACCAATTTCGGCGCCTACTACAGCGAGGAGGGCGGTGCCTTCCCCGGCGAGGTAGGGCCCATCTTCATCGAGGGGGTCACGACCGAAGACATATTGGTGGTGAAGATCCTCAAGGTGCAGCCCAACTACCAGTACGCGGCCTCGCGCCACTACGGGAACTTCGGTGGACTCGCCAGCGACTCGCGCACCCGCATGCTCAACGATCCGATCCCCGACCGCCGATATCTCTGGCGGCTCGACCATGAGAACATGACCGCTACCACTCAGCTGCCCGACAGCAGGATGAGCCAGGTCACCATCGACCTGCGGCCGATGCTGGGCCGCGTCGCCGTGGCGCCTCGAGGAGCAGAAGCATTCTCCGGCCTCTGGCCCGGCGACTTCGGTGGGAACATGGATGCCCCCGAAATCCGCGAAGGATCGACGGTGTATCTCCCGGTCTTCCACGACGGCGCGTACTTCTACTTCGGCGACGGTCATGCCAGGCAAGGCCACGGCGAGGTCTCCGGTACGGGCCTCGAGACCTCGATGGACGTCGCCTTCGAGATCGACGTGATCAGAGGTGCGACGATCGACTGGCCGCGGATCGAGGATGACGAGTACCTCATGGTCGCAGGAAGCGCCCGGCCGCTGATCGATGCCTTCCGGATCGCCCACGTCGAGCTGATCGAGTGGCTGGAGCAGGAATACGGGTTCGGCCGCTGGGACGCCTATCAGGTCGTGAGCCAGGTGGGCGAGGCGACGGTCGCCAACATAGTCGACCCGATCTACACGGTCGTGGCCAAGTTCCCGAAGCGGTACTTGCCCCGGTGAGAAACGCCGCGGTCCCGTACTGCGTAGTAGTACTGGGTCCGTGGCGGGCTGGCGTGGCTGGTTGACGCAACTGTTACCGGTCCCATCTTCCGAGATCAATCTCGGCCGAGTACTCGTGAACATAGCCACTGGTGAGTTACCATAGATGACTGACCGCGAGTCGAAAAGTACATCGGAGCTGAGCCGTCGGGCGTATCTGACCCGGGTGTTCGTGGTCTACCTGGGCGGTTCGTACGCCGTGCTGGAGCTAACGGACATCTTCATCGATCAGCTCGGTCTTCCCGATTGGTTCTTCCGCGGGGTCATCGCGCTGGTCCTGCTGGGACTGCCTATCGTCGTTGCGACGGCACTCGTTCAAACGCGCCGCCGCGGCTTCGCGGCCGCGAGGCTTCGGGAGCCCGCCCAAGAGGTCAAGACGCCAGCCGACGAGAGAGCTGCAGTTGACTCCGCGCCGCCCGGGGAACCGGTCATCGTGCCTGCGAAGCCCTGGCTTACGTGGCGCAAAGCGATTGTCGGCATGGTCGCCGCCTTCGCCCTCTGGGGGGTCGTGGTGGCGGGCTACATGACGATGCGGGTCTTCGGCATCGGACCTGTCGGCTCCCTCGTCGCAGCCGGCGTCATCGACGAGCGTGACCGGATCATCCTCTCTGACTTCGAGAACAACACCGACGACCCGCTGCTGGGTGAGGTCGCGACGGAGGCGTTCCGGATCGACTTCAGCCAGTCACCTATCGTCACGGTCGTGGATGCGGCCTCGGTTGATCAGGTCCTCGTCCGTATGCGAAGGGACCCGGGGCAGCCGCTGGACGAAAGTCTCGCCCGCGAGGTCGCGATTCGCGAAGGGGTGAAAGCGGTGGTGACCGGCGAGATAACCCCGGTCGCGAATCGCTTCGTCTTGGCGGCCGAGCTCATCACCGCGCAGGATGGGCAAGTGCTCTATGCCCACCGCGAGACCGCAAATGACTCGACCGAGATCATCGGGGCCATCGATCAACTGTCCAAGAAGCTGCGGGAACGGATCGGCGAGTCGTTGAAGACCATACGGGCGAACGAGCGGCTGGATCGGGTGACGACCCCGTCGCTGGAGGCGCTCCGGCAGTACTCATTGGCCGTCCGAGCTTCGGAACAATTCGACAACGAGCGCGCCATCGCGCTGCTCGAGGAAGCGGTGGCATTCGATACCGCCTTCGCCATGGCCTGGCGGAAACTCGGGGTCGTGCTCGGTAACATCGGACGAGACCGCGCTCGGCAAGTCGAGGCGCTGACAAACGCGTACAAGCATCGCGACCGACTCACCGAGCGGGAACGCTACATGACCCTCGGCAGCTACTACACGAGCGTGACCCGAGAACCGGAACGGGCGATCGCCGCCTACCAGTCGTTGCTGGAGGTCTACCCGAACGACACGTGGGCGATGAACAACCTCGCGATTCTCTACTTGAACGCCCGCGACTACCGGCGCGCCGACCGGCTGTTCAGCGGTGCTATCGAACTCGATTCGGCTGGCGGCGCTCTCTACTACGGGAACGTAATCTCGACGCGGGTGGCCCTGGGCGACTTCGGCGGGGCCGAGGTGGCGCTCCAGCGGTTCTCCGAGCGGTTCCCAGAGCACCCCACTGCAGCGACAAGCGCAGCGGCGCTGGCCAGCTCACAGTTCGACTACGAATCCGCCGAGCAGTACCTGCTCGATTTCCGCGAGGCGCAGAGGGCCAGCGAATTCTGGCAGCTCGCAACTGCCTTCGGGCTCGCTCAATTGGCGGAGGTCCGGGGTCAACTCGCCCGGGCGCAAGGGTACATAGAGGACGCCATGGCCGCGGCCGAGACACAGGGTCAACCGTCCCTCTACATAAACGGAGCGGTGAGGGTGGCCTTCCACGACGCCGTGTTGCGCGGCGACCCGGAAGCTGCATTGCGGCGGATCGACGAAGCCTTGCAGCGGCATCCGCTCGAGTCCATCGAGCCGCACGAACGGCCCTACGGGGGGCTTGCCATGGTCTATGCCCTGTCGGGGGAATCCGATCGGGCGCGGGAGCTGTTGAGCGAGTGGAACGCTGCCGTGGATCCCGTCTTGAGGGGCGATGACGGGGTCGGCGACTATGTGGTCCGCGGTGTGCTTGCTCTGGCAGCGGAACAGCCCCGCGAGGCGGTCGTCGAGTTTCGCCGTGCCGATACGGGGCCCTGTAACATCTGCGTCCTTCCGGTGATGGGGCAGGCGTACGATGCGGCCGGTGAGCCCGACTCCGTGATAGCCGTCTACGAGCGCTTCATCGAGACGCCGTGGCTGGACCGGCTGGACAATAGCGACTGGTGGGCGCTTGCCGGCATCTATGAACGATTGGGCGGGCTGTATGAGTTAAACGGCGACGCGGAAAGGGCCGCCTATTACTACGAGAAGTTTGTAGAACTGTGGGAGGATGCCGACCCCGAACTCCAGCCGCGGGTCGAAGCCGCGCGCCGCGCCATCGAGCGGCTTGTGGCCGAATCGTAGGAGGGAACCCGCGCCTAGCCGCCGCGCGTGTGCATTTCCCGGTGCGGATCCTTACGCAGATCCTCGATCCTGTACAACGGTCCGCGAAGTGAGTTGAGCCGCTTCCGTTCCTCCGCGCCCTGATCCGAGCGTCCCTTCCATGCGTCACCTATCAATTGCCGTAGTTCCTCTGTCGAGGCCCCGGCGCGCAGAGGCGTGCGCAGGTCGAAACCGTCCTCGGCGTAGAGACACAGAAACCACAGACCGTCGGCGGTGATCCGGCTGCGGTCGCATGCCAGGCAGAACGGCGCTGTTGTCGAGGCGACGATCCCGAACACGGTGCCATCCGGCAGTACGTAACGATCCGCCGGCGCCGACCCGTTCTCGCCGAGAACGTCAACTGCACCGTAGCGGTCCTCTAGCTTCCCCAATATCTCCTGTCGCGGCACGACGAGATCCATCGTCCACTGCGTCGCGCCGCCAACGTCCATGTATTCGATGAAGCGGACTTCCGCTCCACGCTGTTTCCCGAACTCGATCAGTTCGATCAGCTCGTCGTCATTGTAGCCACGGATCACGACTGTGTTGATCTTCAGGCTCTGAAAGCCGGCGCCGGCGGCCGCGTCGATCCCTTCGATCACGTGAGATACATGGTCGCGTCGCGTCAGTTGCTGGAACCGACCTCGGCGCAGCGAGTCAAGGCTGACCGTGACTCGATGCAGGCCGGCTCGCCGTAGGCGCTCAGCGTGCCGCGCCAGGAGGACGCCGTTCGTCGTCAGGCTCAGATCCCGAACGTGTGGCAGCGAAGCCAGGCGCTCCACGACCTGCTCCAGTTCCCTCCGCATCAGTGGCTCGCCGCCGGTCAGTCGCACCTTTTCGACGCCCAACCCCGAGAACGCATCCACCAGCCGGTCGATCTCATCTACGGTGAGTATGTCCTCGCGTGGGAGCCACACGTAATCCTCCTCCGGCATGCAGTAATTGCAGCGGAGGTTGCACATGTCGATCAGCGACACCCGGAGGCTCTTGAGCTGTCGGCCGAGGCCGTCAAGAACTGCCTGGTCGGCACCGAACGCCGTCGCGAGCCCAGCTTTGTTCGCAAGTCTACTCACACACTAGTTCCAGTCGTTACACCGTCCGAGCGATCTCGAAGGCACTCTCGAGGGTTCCCTAGTCTGGTCGGCGGCCGGTGGAAACGCAAGTCGCCCCTCAGGGAAACCGCTCGCGAGGGGCAAATGTTTCTTCTCAGGAGGATCGGTGAATTGACCCTCGAAGAAGAGGTGTTCGATGAAGATCACAGTGTGCCTGCCGGCGGCGATCGCCGGTCTCGTAATCCTGCTCGCCTGCGGTGAAGCCCGATCACAAGCGGGTCAGCACGGCCAGGGCTCGGCGGAGGTGAGCGTACCGTTCGGCACCAGGGGCTGGAAGACCGACTTCTCCAAGCACTCGGTGCCGTTCGAAGAGATCCTGTCCGGCGGTCCGCCGAAGGATGGCATTCCTCCCATCGATCGCCCGAATTTCGTGTCGGTTGATGAAGCCGATCGTTGGCTGGGCGGTCGGGAACCGATCGTCGTCTTCGAGCACGACGGCGAGGTGCGTGGGTATCCGTGGCAGATCTTGATCTGGCACGAGATAGTCAATGACGTGGTCGGCGGTTTGCCGGTCTCGATTACATACTGCCCCCTCTGTAACACGTCGATTGCCTTCGATCGACGCGTAGGCGACAGGATCCTCGACTTCGGCACCACGGGGAAACTGCGCCACTCCGATCTTGTCATGTACGACCGTCAGACGGAGACGTGGTGGCAGCAGGCCACCGGCGAGGCCATCATTGGTGACCTGACCGGCACGACCCTGACGTTCCTTTCGGCACCGACGGTAAGCTGGTCCGACTTCAAGAGGACCTATCCTCGGGCCGAAGTCCTCAGTCGTGACACGGGGCACAGTCGGCCGTACGGCTCCAACCCCTACGAGGGCTACGACTCGGGCCGCCCCTTCATGTTCCGCGGCGAGACCGATGGGCGACTATCTGCCATGGAGCGGGTGGTCGTCGTCAAGGTCGGCGCGGCTGCCGTCGTCTATCCCATGAGAAAGCTCGAGCGGGAGAAGGCCATCAACCACGAGGTCGGCGGGAAGCCAGTCGCCTTGTTCTACCGACGCGGCTTAGCGTCTGCCGTGGACGATCGAAGGATCGGCTACGGGCGCGATGTGGGAGCGCCCGCGGTCTATTTCCGCATCCTGGACGGGCGGACTCTAACGTTCCGCGCCGACGGCCAGGGCTTCCGAGATGAGGAGACCGGCACTCGCTGGAGCTTCTTCGGCGAGGGGGAAGAAGGGCCACTCGCTGGCCGTCGACTGGAGCAGGTGGTCCACTATGTGCCGTTCTGGTTTGCCTGGGCAGCCTTTGAGCCCGACACGCCGGTATATGGGCGGTGACGCCGGGCGGAGCCCGGCACACCTTGAATATCCAATATCGAGTATCGAACAGCCAATGTAGAAGTGACTACTTCGGGTCTTCTTTCGACATTGGACATTCGATGTTCGATATTCGATATTCGAGGCTCGCTTCACGAGCCGAAACGCGCCTGAAGAGGAGTCCGAATGCATTGCGTCGCCGTCTACTGCGCTTCCAGCACCCGGGCCGATTCCGCCTATCTCGATGCTGCGGAACGACTCGGCAGGATCCTCGCTCGCAACACCATCACCATTGTCTACGGGGCCGGAGGCGTCGGCTCGATGGGCCGTGTGGCGGACGGCGCGTTGGCTGAGGGCGGCACGGTCATCGGCGTCATACCCGCCTTCATGAAGGAGCTGGAGTGGTACCATCAAGGGATCAGCGAACTGCGGGTCGTTGAGGATCTTCACGATCGCAAGCGCGAGCTCATCGCCGATGTCGACGCCGTCGTCGCTTTGCCCGGAGGATCTGGGACTCTCGACGAGCTGTTGGAAGCGATTTCGCTCAAGCGGCTAGGGACGTTCTTGGGTCCCATCGTTCTGGTGAACACGAACGGCTTCTTCGACTCATGCATCGAATTGCTCGAGCGATGTATCGATGAACGCTTCATGGATCCTCGACATCGGGATATGTGGCAGGTCGTGGCGGAGCCCGAGCAGGTGCTCGATGCGTTCCAGGCGGCGCCCCGGTGGGCGAGCGACGCTCTGCAATTCGCCGCGGTCTGACTCTTGTCGTACCGTTACGCCGCCCTGTTGTCCGCGAGCGCCGGCTCATAGTTTCCTCTGATACATTTCAGACCCGGCGGCCGCCTGTCGCTGAAGAACTGGAGGTTCAGTATGCGCGTCTCGGGACTGGCTCTAGCCGTTCTGCTGACCACTCTGTTCGCCTTTTCTCCGCGATCCGATCAGGGCGGGCTGGAGGGTGTGCTACTCGTCACCAACAAGAGCGAGAACACGCTGTCATTCTTCGATGCAACAACCGGCGAGGAGCTGGAACGGATATCCACTGGGCCGGGACCGCACGAAGTTGCGATCACACCTGACGGCAAGCTCGCCTTCGTGGCCAACTACAGCTCCAACAGCCTGACCGTCGTGGACGTGCCGAATCGCAAGGCCGTCGGTACCGTCGATCTCGGCAAGCACCAGCGGCCCC
>JBDHHL010000154.1:0-9339 GCA_039589375.1 Gemmatimonadota bacterium
TCGCGACCCGCCAGGTCGATGGCGGCCGCCCGCTTGAAGTCGAGCTCGATGTTCGCCTTGTCGGCGCTGATGAGAGCGTTGACCACGTTGCCCACATTGCCGCCGGCCAGGTAGTGTGCCTCTAGATCCGTGACGTTGAGGTTCAGACCAGCCTTCGTGGCGGCGATAAGGGGCCAGACGATCGTCGCCGGGCTCACTTTCCGGAGCCGCATGCCGATCAAGCTGCTCAGCGCAACGTAGGCGCCAGATGCGAGAGCCGTAACCCACAGACGCACAGGCACCATCCAGAGGATGAACATGATCAGCAAGAAGCCTGCGATCACCAGAAACAACGACAAACCGGAAAGCATCTCTTCCATTGTTCTTCTATTCCCTGGCCCGAGGTTCGACGATCAGCCGCTCGAGATGCGACACGGGCTCCTCCCGCTGTCGAGGAGCTAGAGGGTTGATGGGACTGCTACAAGATGCCGTCCCGGCCGGCGGTCGGCAACGAGAGGCATCTATGCCATCTCCCTCAGCGAGCGGATGCGTGGGCTCTGCGGGCGTGAGGCCGGCCCTGCCAGGCGAGGGCGGCGTCTGTCAGGCCGCCGTGGGTATTACGTACAAGAGGACCGCGAAGAAGTGAGAGACGCTGCCCAATAGCACAAACCCATGCCATAACGCATGGTGATACGGCAAGCGCCGCCACGCGTAGAAGCCGGTTCCCGCGGTGTAGGCCAGCCCGCCGATCAGTAGGAGCGCCAGTCCGCCCGGACCGACAGCCTCGAGCAAGGGCTTGATCGCGACCACCACAACCCAGCCCATGGCTACGTACAGCAACACGGACGCCGCCGTCCCCCTGCGCAGGACGCCCATCTGCAGGATGATCCCAAGCACGGCGAGACCCCAGATCACACCGAAGAGGGACCAGCCCCAGGGGCCATGCAGGCTGACCAGCGCGAACGGCGTGTAGGTTCCGGCGATCAAGATGAAGATGGCCGAGTGGTCGAGCGCCCTGAGTACGGCCTTGGCGCGCGGATGCTGGATGCCGTGGTAGAGGGTACTAATCGTGTAGACCATGACGAGAGAGACGCCGAAGACGCTGCAGCCCACTATGTGCCAAACGTTCCCCCGCAGGGCGGCGAGAACGGTGAGGACCACCAGCCCACCTACGGCCAACAGCGCGCCAACCCCATGGCTAACGCTGTTGGCGATCTCCTCACCGATGCTGTACCGGGATGCGTGGGCTCGTGCCGTCATGCCGTGCAATCTAGTCTCTCACGGCGTCGGTGAGGTAGCCCGCTTGGCGCTCCTCACTGGCTGGGGCACGTGGTGCGAGTGATGCGCAGCTTGCCGACCAAGTGATCGGTCGGCGTCGTTGCCCGGAGGACATTGGATCTCGGCCGAACCTCGCGCGAGTCGTACCGCCCGTCGCGAATCGACAATTCAGGGAAGCGGCGGTTTTCGTCGATCAACGTCAACATCACTCTGGTTTCCTCGGTCTCGTGGAACTCGGGGTTGACCGTGAAGTCGACCCGCACGTCGAATTCACCGTGCGCCACGAAGTCCTGCGACGTGAGCCCCGCGAGTCGAAATTCGCCGGACACCGGGTCCGGTCCCTCTTCGATGACGATTGTCAGCACTCCGCCGCCCTCGCAGGCGAAGGCCCCCCGGCCTGACTGACAGGTTTCCCCCGTACCTCCCCAAATCGGGCTTATCACGCCGTCTTCGAAGTCGTCGACCAGACCCTCTGAGATATTGAGATCGCCGTAGGCGTAGATGTTGTCCAGCTCGACCCAGAACGCCGAGTAGCTCCACCTCCAGTTCGCAACGTCGATCCAGATTCTGACGTCGGAACCCAGGAACGAAGCATCCCAGGCGGCGTGCCTCACCCAATCGCCGTCCTCCCAGTAGTACGTGGTGATCTCCATGTCCGGGGCGACGCAGGAGGGCGGCGCTGTGGATTCCTCCTCGCCGCACGCCGCGAACAACGCGAGGGCGGAAAGCGCGGCGACGATCGGTGCGGTACGCATGGTATCACTCCTGCCTGTCAGCGGTCGGGCGATAGGCGGGCTAGCGCTCGCCGTGCGTCTTCGACCCACGGCTGCAGCTCGGGATCGGCGTCCCGCCACGCTTCGATGAAGAACGCGTACTCCTTGCGTGCCTTCTCGTAGTCGCCGGTCCCTTCGTACGCCCGGGCGAGTTCGTAGTTCATGAAGGAAAGCGATTCCCACCACCAGGTCCGCAGGTAGGGAATCGCCTCGTCCCAGCGCTCGAGATCCATGAGGATCAAGCCCAGAGTCCACCGTACCGGCTGTACTGCGACATATCGCCTGACCCCCTCCAGCGCTGCCAGCGCCGCCTCCGGTTCTCCCCGTTTCCAGAGTCCGTAGGCCTCTACCGCACGGGCGTAGGCATGCTGTCGGCGACCCGGATTGCCTGCTTCGACGTCGAGACGCGAGGCTTCGTCCAGAAGCTCGATCACCCGAGCGTGATCTTCCCAGCGCCCTTCGTCCGCCAGGTAATCCCCAATACACACGAGGCCCATTGGCACCGTACCAACGTTGACAAGGCCCGCGAAGAACTGCAGCGGTTGCAGCCGCTCGGCCGGCACCGGGAAGCCGAACATGCGCGAGGCCTGGGCGAGGCAGGCGCGCTCTGGGACAGGGACATGCGGGCGATCCAGAAGCTCGAAACCTCTTTGGGCCAACCCGCGAGTTCCGGCTGCCCCGTAAAAGAGGGCTTGGTTGTTGGCCCGACCACGACGCTCTAGCGCCAGGAATATTGCCTCGCGCTCCTCCCAGAAACGTGGATGCAGCAGCCGATTCAACGGAATCATCCGGAGGACCTGCAAGTCGATCGTATCCAGAGCACCCAGCGCTCGCGCGTGGTGCTCTTCGTCGCCGAACGCGAGGTCAAATGAAAGGGCAAAAACTCGGCTATGATTAGCGTCGGCGCCGGCCAGTGCTCTGTAGTGCGATACCTGTTCGGAGATGTGCGCGCTGTCCGGCTCGAAGTTGAAGGCAACGTCGATGAGGTGGATACGATAGGGGGCGAAATCGGGGTCGAGCGCGGCCGCACGTTCGAAGCAACGGCGAGCATCCTCCAGGCTGACAGGAATCCACCGCCCCAAGTGGTAGTAGAAGTCGCCCAGCTCGTACCAGGCATCGGCGTAGTCCGGGTAGCTGCGGACCAGGCGCTCGAGAATACCGGCTGCCGCTTCTGGATCCCTCAGCCGTTCGAAGTGCGTCGCGCGCACGATGGCCGCCTGTCGCGGCGGCAGCCGGTCCACGAGACGCATCGCCTGCGCAAACGCCTCCCCGCCCTGTTCACTTCCTACTCCTTCCACCCAACCGTAGACGGCGCCCAGCCGGTAGTAGGCAAACGCGAAGGTCGAGTCGGCGTCGAGCGCACGCTCGTACGCGGCTACTGCGGCGTTGACCCTGCCATGGCGGTAGTGCACTTCGCCCTCAAGCCACGCCCTGAGTGCGGGGAGCGAGGAAGTCGTCACGCTAGCCAGGTCGATCTCGGGCAGTTCACTTTCGACCCGCTGAAGCGTAAGGACGAGCGACTGGACGGCCAATCGGTCGACCAGCGCCAGGACGCTGTCGGGGGAACCCTGCACCTGGACCTGGCCCAGCTGGCTGCCGCCCTCCGTCTCGTAGATGTCGGCGGCCAGGCGAACCTCGCCGCCCAACGACACGGCGGTGCCGAGCAGCGCGTATTTCGCACCCGTAGCACGAGCAACCCGGATGGCGGTCGCTCGATCACCCTCCTCCGTCTCAGGTACCTCTCGACGCCAACGCGCGAAAACGGTCCGACCGTCGATGGCACGCAGGCCAGCCACAACATCGAGGTTGGTGGAGACCAATCTGGCCATCCCCTCCCGCCACATCTCCATCCCCTCGCCCTGCACGCTGAACGGGAGTACGGCGATGCCCGGATCGGCCTCGTCGGCGATCGCGTCCTCGACGGCGCCGTGTGGGTTCATGACCAGCCAGGCCGTCGCGACAACGCCCCAGGCGGCGAGCGCGACCAAGAAGCTGAACCCGGCGTTCCGCCAATTGAGGACGCGGCGCCGGCCGACAGCCTCGCGCCCAACCCCAGCGCCAGCTTGGACAGCGGCCGCTTCCGCTTCCGGCCTGGAAGGCTCGGCAGGCGCTGGCGCGGCTTCCTCGCGCACGAACGCAGTCGCCACCACGAAGGGCAGCCCGACCACAAGCAGAACGAGGGCGAGCGCAGGCAGCCAATCTGGAAGGCCGCGCCCCTCGGTGATGCCCTGGATGACCTCGTAGGCGAGCCACGAGCCGCCCAGGTAGATGCCGACAATCTGCCAGAGGGAATGGCGATGGATCTCGACTATCAGCCGCTTGAGACGGGACATGGACTCCTCCCGCTGTCGAGGAGGCTCCGAGGGTTAATGTTGGGGCCGACTACAAGATGCGATGCCCGCGGACAGGCTGCAACGAGCGGGCAGCAGGAGAGTCGTCATGCGGCACGCACCGATCGGATCGCGTATGCGGTCAAGGCCTCAGGCCCATCTCGTGCAGCAGTTCCAGGTACCGCGGGTCGCCCTCCAGCGTCCTGAACAACGGGCAGAGGAAGGGATACAAGAGGCTCATCTCACTAATGTCGTAGGCAGTTCTCAACGCATCAACGGCTTCCCGCTTGCGGCCCAGGCGCTCGTAGGCGATGGCCTGGCACCAGTGACAGGAACGCGCCGCCGACACAGAAAGATCGGCGAGCCAAAGGCTCTCCCAATCCAAGCCCTGCCATCTTCGTTCATAGACTCTCTTCAACTCGGGGCTCGTTCCTGTCCGAACCAACGCTTCGCCCAATGCCTCGAGCGCGTCCTCATAGCTGTGGCCCATGTCATAGTAGATATGGGTATCGACATAGTGACTCGGAGGTGTCTCGAGCCAGGTCTCTTCATCCGGGATCGTGCCGACGGCGCTTTGCGGCAAGTGCGGTGTTACGGCCTCGGCTTGCACCACCGCTTCGCTCAGTCTGCCCGCCCCCCAGAGGGCGACGGCGTGGTTCCACTGGTGGATCGTGAACAGCGGATCGAGCTCCAGGGCCTTAGCCTTCACCTGAACCGCCTCATCCCAGCGTCGCCTGAACATGAGGAGATCACCGTAGAAGTTGTAAGCCGTGACGTAGCCCGGGTTGAGCTCGATGGCGATCAGAAACTCGCTCTCGGCCTCCTCCCAGTCGTGCTCGACGTACATCAGCACGATACCTAGTGCCGTGCGTGCTTCGGCCGATGCGCTGTCGAGGGCCACCGCCCTTCGTGCCGCCCAAACGGCGACCGAATCCGCAGCCTGGACCTCCGAGCGCCTGGCACTGGGCGAGACAGCTGGATCGAAGCGCCAGAAATAGCGGCGCGCTGCGCCAAGACCCGCCAGGCCGCTATAAGCCAGGGCGAATCCGCTGTCCGCTTCTATCGCCCGTCGGTAGAACTCGACGGCCCGCTCGAGCCCATCCCTCCCCGCGGTGAGGCGAGTGTTGAAGTGATGGCGCCCCAGCATGTAGAGCTCGTAGGCCGCCAGGTTGTCGGTGGGCTGCCTTTCGATTCGACGGCTTTCCTCCGGCGAGAGTCGGGCCGCCAGAGACGCGGCCACCCGCCTGGCCACATCGCTCTGAATCTCGAACAGGTTACCCGCTGTCAGGTCCCTATCGAATTGTTCAGCCCAGAGGTGCTCGTCCGTGCTGCAATCGATGAGCTGTACCGTCAGACGCACCTGACCCTCGGCTTTGCGGGCGCCGCCCTCCAGCAAGAAGCCGACGCCCAACTCTCCTGCGATCTGCCTTGCCGGCGGCATTGCTCCTCGGTACTGCATCACCGAGGTCCGCGAGATCACTTTGATCGCCGAGATACGGGAGAGCTGTACAATGATCTCCTCGTGCATCCCGTCGGCGAAGTAGGCGTCGTCTGGATTGGGGCTGAAGTTGTCGAAGGGCAGTACCGCGATCGCCGGCTTCCCTTCTTCAGCAACGGCAGGCGTCTCGTGCGGGGACGTGGCTGCGACATCGGGAGTCGTGGTCGCTTCTTCCCGTGGTCCGAGCACGGCGAGCAGTATCGCGGCGATCGCCAGAAGCGCGGCAATCATCAACAGTTCGGGGCCGCTGGCGCGCTGCCTGCCCCTCTCACCGTGGTACCACGCGAGCACGAGGGCCAGGACGAACCCGATCCCGAGAAGTACGTGAATCGCTCTGATGATGGACTGGGACAGGTTCCACGGCTCCGCGAGCACTTCAATTCCCTGGAAGACGAGCCAGGCACCGGCCAGGTAAGCCAGAGCCCACTGGAACAACTTGCGCTCTTTGAGGCGCTGAAGGAGGGACGTCATGCTGTTAGTCCCCACTCGACCGGGACTCAGGGGTCGGGGCTATCTCAAAGATGCGATACGACTATCTCGGGAGCAACGCGCTGGGAGCCGGCGGGCCCAGTCGCTACTCTTACTCCTCCAGCAACGCCTGGAACCGCGGATGGTCGCGAAGTGGGCCAGTTTTGCATTTGGGGCACTCCCGCATGTCAGATCAGATGCGGGATGAACATCTTCGTGGTTTTCCTGTAGGCAATATACTCATCACCGAACCGCTTGACGTTGTCCTCCTCTTCCACCTTTGCAGTGATGAACACAGCGATGATCAATATCAACAAGAGCAGGAACCCGAGAGCAGAGAATCCTTTCAGAATCACCCCGACTCCGCCCAGCAGAAGTGTGCAGTAGAGCGGATGACGGATGTATCGATAAGCTCCCACCGTTACTAGCCGGCTGGTATTCTCGATGTCCTCCTTTGGGGCTCCAACTATGCGGAGGAGTCTGAACCCGTGAAGTGCTAGTGCGAGCGATGCAGCCAGGAACAGCCATGAGAGGAGTTGCCGGGGCGACAGCGGCTCGTCGAACCATCCGCGGGCGTTCAACAGCACAAGCGCAAGAAGGCTCTCTGCGGCGATCAAACGAGGGAATCGATGCCGATGCGGCCTACTCAGCGTGAAGGCAACGAGCAGGATTGAAAGCAGAATGAAAATGCCCAGCTCAATCATTTGGCATTTCTCAACCTCAATCGGAAAACCCTCAGCTACTCGTATTTCGCCAGCAGCACCTGCCACAGGGAGCGGTGGTGGATCTCGCCTATCAGCTTCTTGAGACGGGACATGGATTCCTCCCGCTGTCGAGGAGGCTCCGAGGGTTGATGGTTGGGCCGACCACAAGATGCGAGGCCCGTGGGCAGGCTGCAACGAGCGGGCCGGCCTCGGAAGGAAATCACCGGGCAGCGGACTGAGAGCGGGCGCCGCCATCCCTTCCCCGAACCCGCGGAAGATTGAATCTTTCCCAGCATGATCGGGACCGCCTCGTATCAGAGGCCGTTCGCCGAGCTGAAGCGCCGCAAGGCGCCTTCAACCGGCGCGAACGACTCAAACCGTCGAGTGGCCAAGTGAAGATGTCGCCGGCATTTGTATTGTTGATGCTCATACCCTGGGCCACCCTCGGATGCGAACAGCCTCCCTTGTCCCAAGAAGCGAGCACCGCGCGAGACAGCGCGGGCGTCCGCATCGTGGAAAGTCGCCTCGGGGCTTGGTCAAACCCTTGGGAGGTGGTTGCCGAACCGCTGCTCACGATTGGGAGCATCGACGGAGATCCGAACCAGGTACTCTATCAGGTTACCGGGGCCGTCGGGATAACGGGCGACCGATTCGTGGTGGCAAACGCGGGGCGGTACGAGCTGCTGTTCTACGACGGAGATGGATACCTCCTGAGGCGGGCGGGAAGACGGGGAGGGGGCCCTGGCGAGTTTCAGTCGCTGGAGTGGGTGTCGCGATGCGGGTCCGATTCGATCCTGGCCGTCGATGTCCGGGCACACCGCGTATCGTATTTCGATGCCGACGGCAATTTCGGACGTTCGGTACGACTGGAGCCCAACGCCCAGATTCCGTTCCCCCGTCCAGTCGGGATCTTCGGCGATGGCAGCTTGCTGGCTACACAGGGCACGTTCAGGCTCGGCGGAGATCCGCCGATCCGGGCGCTGCGGACACAGGTGCCTCTATTCCGCTACGAGTCGGACGGGAGCGCGGCAACCCTGGTTGGCACGTTTCAAGGGCCGGAGTGGGTCGTGGTCCCCACCGGGCCAATTCGGGACTACGGTGGAAGAGCCCTAGAGCGGCGCGCAAGGCCCTTTGGAAGGGGAACCGCCTTCGCGGCTGCACGTGACCGGTTCTACGTTGCCGACAACGAGACCTACGAAATCCGAGTCTTCTCATCCGCTGGTCAACTGATCCAGGTAATTCGAAGGTCGATTGCTCCCCTCCCGGTTGAAGGTACCGACATCCGGGCCTACGAGGATTCCGCCCTCGCGGGTGCAAGCGCCTTCGCGCGGGCTCAACTCCGCTCGCTTTTCGACAACCAACCGCCTCCGCCGCGAACCCATCCTGCCTATGCGCCCTACATCATTATCGACAGCGATATGAACCTCTGGGTAAGGGAATCCAACCGGCCGGGCGACGAGCGCTCGAGGTGGAGCGTCTTCACGGATGAAGGTGAACTCCTGGGGGAAGTCGATATGCCTCCAGGTCTGCGTGTCCTGGACATCGGGCCTGATTACGTTCTCGGCCTGCATCGCGACGAGTTGGACGTGGAGTACGTAAGGAAGCACGTGCTTCACAAAGCCCGGTGAATGTCGGGACGAACAACCGAGACGCCACATCGCGTGTGACCCCCATCAGTTACCACATCTTGTTGCGTCCCCACGTCATCCCTTCCCAGAACCCACGGTAATCCCGATATTCTCCCGGCATGACTGGGACCGCTTCCTATCAGCGACTGTTCGCCGAGCTGAAGCGCCGCAAGGTATTCCGAGTGGCCGCTGTGTACGGCGCTACAGCGTTCGTCATCATCGAGGCGAGCGACCTCGTCTTTCCCCGCATTTCACTGCCCGAGTGGACGATAGCTCTCGTCGTGTGGCTCGCGCTCCTCGGTTTTCCGCTGGCGCTAGCCCTCGCCTGGGCGTACGAACGAACGCCGGAGGGCCTCAAGTTCACGGACCCGGCGGAGACGGCCGAGCTCGACGCGATCGTAAGGCAACCGCGCCGCCGCCGGTGGCCTGTTGGGATCGCCGCACTGGCGGGGATCGCGCTCCTCGCGCTGGCGGCCTGGTGGACGCTGGCGCGAACCGGTCCCGCCGCCCGCTCTTACGACTCCATCGCGGTCCTGCCGTTCGCGAACATGAGCGGCGACCCCGAGAACCAGTACTTCGGCGATGGGCTCGCCGATGAGCTGATAAACGCCCTCGCCAATGTTCAGGACCTCAAAGTGGCGGGCCGGACATCGTCGTTCGCACTGCGCGACAAGAACCTGG
>JBDHHL010000155.1:0-9318 GCA_039589375.1 Gemmatimonadota bacterium
GTTGATGAGCGCCGTACTCCTTTGGAAGATGTCATTGCGGAGGACATCGCGGTCGCCCATCGCGATGTTCTGCTCCGGTACGCCCGCGCCCAGCACACCGCTTCGGATCGCCTGCTCGAGCTCCGGCGGCGTCGGCAGGTAGCGCCAGACATTGGTCTTGATGCCGACGATGTCATCGGGCTGGATGATTCGCGCCCAGCAGTCCGAAGGCGTGTCTAAGCCGAACAGCGACACCATCGCTTCATCCAACATTCGCTGGATCAGGTCGCCGTCGTTCTGACGAAGTCCCAGCACGACATCTTGGGAGCGGATCAGCACGACCCTGGACTTCCCGGCCTGCGTGACTTCACCGGAAGCACACGCCGGTAGGCCTACGGTCATTCCGACGAGAGCGCCGCCCACGCCCTTCATGAAATCCCGGCGGGTGAGACCCGCTTTGTCCTTGGCCATGATTGTGGTCCTTACTGTGATGGCTGTGGGAGTCTATTCACCGTTGCCTGAAGCAGATCGGTCGCCGCGGCTTCCGATTCCGCATCCAGCACCACGACCACGTAGCGATCGCGCTGTTCATAAGAGGTGAACTTGCCGTTCTCGGTCTCCACCATCTGAGATTCGCCGGAACCCGACAAGTAGCCCTGCTTGAACGAGGCCACGGCCGCCGCGGCATCGCTCTCGCTTTGATAATCTACCAACAACAGATAGGTCGAGCCCGGCGCGTATCGCGCCAGCACGGCGTCGGTCTCGGGACGTAGGTTGAGAACGTTCTCGCGAGCCAGGTAGTAGTGGTAGTTCAGTGACTGGTGCAGATGGAAGAACCTCTCGCTGAAGGCTACGAGTCCATCGCCGGGCAACATGGCGACCAGGGCGGGAGGATCCGACGCGGGCGGCAAGTGCTCCGAGATCGCGCGTGCAATTTCTTTCAGGTCGCGCTCCGAATCGGCGGTGCGCTGCTCGGACGCGACGCAGACATAGTAGCGGTCCTGCCAGAAGCAGAGAATGCGGCCCTTTTGCTCGTAACCGCCTCCGATACCGGCCTCCTCTTGCTCCCTAGCGTAGCTGAACACGCCATACGCATCGGCCGGATCACCCATGTCGAACAACTCGACGGTGACGTCGGGTGAGCCCTCCGAACTCGCGTAGACGACCACAACAACCTGGCCGAAGGCATAGGAGCGATACACCTCGCCGGCACCGTTGATATAGTCGAAGATCGTCTCGCGGTCGTAGGCGAGCGGCGGATCGCCGCGCGTCCAGTTGTTGATCTGTTTGGGAAGAAGCTCAATCACTGCCGTCAACGACCTGTCTGATTCCTGAGCCCCGCATCCGGGCAGAGTCGCACACGACAGCGCAAACGCTGCTAAGGCCGGAATCGATTTCCTCATGAGGAAGGAGCATCTCGGTTGAACCGTGACAAGAAACATGGCCAGCCGGCCATCCGATGTTGGGGCCATGGTAGCTCTGGGAACACGGACCAGTCAAGCGAGATCGTTGCAGTTTGACGAATCCGCTGTGGGCGACGACGTTCCGGGCCCGGGGGAACTTCGTCGAGTGCCGTTGGGTTCGAAGAGGCAGAGCAAGTCAGGGGAGCCGCCAAAGGAGACGAATCGATGCGCCAGCCGCCGCTGATGCGACGCGAAGCCGTTCACTGGTCGATCTTGCCGCTACTCATCTTCACGCCGAGCGCTTCTCACGCGCAGGCAAGCTTCGACATCGACCGTGCCTTCATACTGGACAGTATGGTCTACGAGCCCTTCAACGTGGCGAAGACCCGGCCGCTCCGCCGTGCGCTGGATGAAGGAATCATCAACGCAGCAACACCGCTCCTGGTGATGGAGCATCGGGCCGGGAGGCTCGCCTTCGCCGTCGATCAGCTGGCCTACCACCACGTGGCTCAAGGCGAGATCGAGGGTGAACCCTGGATGGTGTCTTTTTGACCCGTCTGCAATACAGGGGTCAGTTTGACCCCGGTGATCGACGGGAAGCGGTATCGCTTCGAGTTCGTCGGACTGTACGATGGCGTTTCGATCCTGATGGATCGTGAGACAGGCGGCTATTGGCATCATATCACGGGCGAGTGTCTCTACGGTCCACTCATGGGAGGCCGCCTGGCCGGGCAATCGAACCTTCTGAACATGAGCGTGGAGCAAGCGCTGAACGCCTACGACGAGCTCGAGGTGGCGCTTTCGGACCGGCCGATCCGCAGCGAGCGTAGTCGGTGGTGGCCGCTGGCGGAGAGCGTCCCCGTCCTACCGGATCGCATGAAGAGCACCATGGCAGGCGAGGACACACGGCGCCCGACGATGGATGTCGGACTTGGAGTGTGGAACGAGAGAATCCAGCGCTACTACCCCATGGAGCTCGTCTCCGCGAACGGTGACTACGTCATCGACGAGTTCGATGGTCGCACGCTACTGGTCTACATGGACCCGGCGGGGCACGCGCTTGCCGCGCTATACACGCGGGCAACAGACGCCGAATGGAGAGGCAAGGAGTTGATCCTGAATACAGGCGAGATCGTCCGTGGCGGCGCGCTGTACGGCCCGAACGGCGAGCGCGCGGAAACCGAGTGGCCCATGCAACTCTTCACCCGATGGTACGGGTATGCCCTGACGTTCCCGGAGACACAGATCTACGAGCCTTAGCACGTGCCGGGGTGGCAGGCAGACCGCCACCCGCCTGGCGCCGCGTCTTCAGTTCTGTCCTCTCACCTTGCTCCCGGTGGGGCTGAGCAACAGCGTCTCGTCCGCGACGGACTCGATCTTGTCCTTGGAGTAGTACGCTGGGAAGTATCTGTCCTTCGACCACAACTCGAACAGGTCCCGGTAGTGTGGGCTGTCCGGGTCACCCGACTGGCCCGGGCTGTTGGCGCCGACCGCGGCGTCCCAGTTGCCCGTCTCCACGATGATGCGGAAAGAGGGTCCGGCGGTCTGGTTGTCGCGGCTGCCGCTGTTGTTGAGCGTGTAGCTGTTGCCGCCGCGCGGCGCCGGTCCGACGTTCAGCAGCCGGCGCGTATCCTCGTCGACGGCGTTACTCAACGGGTGCCTGACGAGCGCGTGTTTGTAGCTCTCCTGTCCGTAGCGCCATTCGTCCATGTCGTCGCCAAGCTTCTCGCCTAGCCCGTCTACCGCTTCGCGCAGACTGCGGAGCAAGAGGGCGTCGCGCCCGGCGATGGGGTCGGCGCCGAACTCCGGCGGCGGCGCGACCAGCCAGTCGATGATCCTCTTCATCGCGAGGGTGCCGATATAGTCACGGGCTTCCTCGGGTACGAACAGTTCGGTGACGTTGCGTTGCAGCCGACGCTCCCAGGCGACATAGACCGCGGCTTCGATCGAGTTTCTGTCGAGTACCCAATCCCAGTCCAGAAGCATCCGGCGGGCGCGTTCGACGACGGGCTGCTGCGCGCTGAGATCCCTAATTAGGGGTGTGAGCGTACGGGCAGGGATCGACAGCTGGTCGGTCTGCAGCCTCATCATGTCCATGATCGAGTGCTTGCGTCCCGAACCGAGCGCCTCGTTCGCTCGCGCCCAGCGGTACGGATCGGACCAGACCCACCCTACGGCGTCACGATGCGGGTAGCCCGGCGGGATCATCTCGCTGTTGGCCGTCGCCCAATAGCCCTGCTGCGGGTTCGAGATGTGCGGCTTGTCCTTGATCGGGAGGTAGCCATCCCATTCGAAGCGCCCGTCGCCGGGCACGGGCACCAGGCCGCTCCATTGGCGCCGGATCGGAGCGATACCAACGGCCTGCCACCCGATGTCGCCTTGTATGTCGGCCCAGATCATGTTCTCGCCGGGGATGTTGCTGTAGCTGCACGCCTCCCGGAACTCTTCCCAGGTCTTCGCCTGGTCCATGCGCAGGCTGGCGAGGTAGGGCGCACCGCCGATTTCCAGCCAGGCCGCGCGCACCGCGTAGGCTTTGCGGTTGTCTAAATCCTCGTAGACCACCGGGCCATGGCGTGTGTACTTGAGCTTCGCGGTGTACGGGGCCTCGCCCTTCACGGCTATCTGTTCCTGGATGACCGTCATGTCCTCCCAGCGATCCTGGTAACTATACTGATTGGGATCAGCGGGGTTCGTTTCGTAAACGTAGAGGTCCTCGCCGTCAGTGGCGAAGACCGTGAGACCCCAGGCGCCGTGTTCGTTGTGGCCGATGGATATGCCCGGAATCTCCGGCTCACCTCCACCCAGCACGTTCCACCCGGGCCCCACCAGGTGCACCCAGTAGCGCAGGGAGGGAGCGGACTGCGCGCGATGGGGGTCATTGGCCATGATCGCGTTGCCGGTCTGGGTGAGTTGACCGCTCACCACCCAGTTGTTGCTGCCGATGTCTTCGCTGCGAAGCAGCGGCTGCTGATGCTGTACCGCCGCCGCGAGCCGCTCGTACGCTGCACGGTCACCCCGAAACGCGTGAGCCACGTCTTCCGGCGCGAACCGGATCGCCCTACGGAACGCGTTGTAAAGGCCGAGTATGTCGTGGAACAGCAGGTCGCCGTCGATCGTAGCATCGAGGGCGATGTCGGGCTCGCCGGGATGGAAGTACTCCAACCGCTTGACCTGCTCCGGGCCGATCAGTGCCACAGCCCTGCCGAAGGCGAGCTCCTGGGTGATGTTGCCTAGCAGGCCCTGGTGCCGGGAGATCACGACCTCGGGGGTCCACTTCTGCGGCGCGATCCCGAGGATATCGAACTCCATCGGAAGCAGGCCATTATCCTGCACGGTGCGGTCGATGTAGGCGTTCACCCCGTCGACGAACGCCTGGATGATCATCGCGCCGCGCGGATGGTAGTGATTGAGTTCCCGAGTTATGTCGCCCCGGAACTTGAACAGCCGTGTACCGATGTCGCGCTTCAGCTCCCGGCGGCCCAGGACCTCGGCCACGGTACCCGTCGCCTGCCGTCGCCAGATCTCCAACTGGAACAGCCGATCGCGCGCGGCATTGAAGCCCTGAGCGAAGAAGAGATCGTGCTCGGTCTCGGCATAGATATGTGGGATTCCCCACCGGTCGACGATGATCTCGACGGGACGCTCGAGGCCGGGGACGGCTAGGGTCTCCTGAGCCTGGAGAGCCGGCGCAAAAAGAGCGTAAGCGAGCGCGAACAGTACGACGCGGGGTGCGAGGTGCTGGCTATGCATGGCCATCATCTCAACGTTGGAAGAGGCTGCAATGCGCACCGCGAGCGCGGTTCCGCGCAAGCGATGCAGTTCTGGCGTGAGCTCACTTGCGGAAGATACGGGTGGGCAAGGCCGGCGGCGAGGACCACCCGCGGTTCGGTCGTCGACCGGCGCGCGAGTCGCGGAGCCGGGCGCCCCTCGGAGCGGCTAGCCTACGGTGAAGGAAACCGTCTCCAGCACGGTCCCGTCGGGCGCGACGATCTCCACGCGCCAGGCGCCGGTCCACTCCGGAATGAACTTCTTCGAGCTCCACGTGCGCCAGTTGCTGCCGGCGATACGTAGCGGGATTCGCGCGACCTCGGCGTCACCCCGATACCAGACGTGGCTGATCTGCACTTCGCCGGCTGCGCCGGTGATCCGCGTCCAGCAGTAGACCGTCCCCGCGTCGGCGGCCACCGCGGTCAGCGTGTCAGACGGCTGCCGGTCCACCACAGCACTGGTGACGACTGCCGAGGCTACGGCGAGCTTGGTAGCGGCCTGCGCCGTGTCCTGTTCCTGGGCCGCGAGGCCCGAGGCTCCGAGGCAGACCATCGTGAGGGCCAAGAAGACGGTGGATGCTCGCATAGTACCTCCCAGACGAAGGCAGGGAAGGGACGCGCAGGGGGTCTACCGAGAGTCTAGACAACGTTGCCACCGCGGGCCGGGGCCGTCAAGGACAAGCGAATAGCGGTCCACGCTCGCGAACGCCCGCTGTGGGGTGTACGTTTTCCCTTCGCATGATCGACTACTGCGAACGCTTTTGCGCGCTGTCCGGCACGGTCCGGAACCATCGTCTCCGGTCAAGGAGAACGTCCGCCATGTTCCGTTACACGCTTTGTGCCATTCTGACCGCAGCGATGCTCCCCAACACGGCATGCCAACCGCACGACGCGGAGAATGCGGGAGGGGATGCTTTGGATCCGGGTCGGCGCCCGAACGTCATCGTCATCGTCGTCGATGACCTTCGCTGGGACGAGTTGGGAATAGCCGGCCATTCCTATCTCGAGACGCCGCATATCGACCGACTGGCGCGCGAGGGCGCCTGGCTGGCCAACGCGTTTCACGCCGTCCCGCTCTGCTCGCCGAATCGCGCCAGCATCCTGACGGGCCAGTATCCGTCGCGCCACGGAATCATCGATAACGTGGCGCGAAATAGGATGAGCCACCGGCTGGAGACTTTTCCCCGAGCACTGCAGCGAGAGGGATACGAGACCGGCTTCCTCGGCAAGTGGCACATGGGCAACGACCCCACGCCAAGGCCGGGCTTCGACTTCTGGGCGGCCATTCCGGGGCAGGGGCGTTCCGTCGATCCCGAGCTGTACGAGGATGGGCGGATCCACACGGTCGAGGGATACATCACCGATGTCCTGACCGACAGAGCGGTGGCGTTCATCGAGCGCGATCGAGCAGGCCCGTTCTTCCTATATATAGGACACAAGGCGATTCACCCCGACGCCCGGCAGCTGGACGACGGTTCCGTGGACCTCTCAGTGCCTCGCGGGTACGTTCCGGCGCCGCGGCACCTTGGACGCTACGAGGAGAAAGTCCTACCGCGCCGCGCGAATGTCATCTCATCCCTCGACGAGTTGGCCGACAAGCCGGCGCTGCGCAGAGCGCTGCTGAACAAGAGTTCGCCCGAGATCGTCGAGATGTTCGGTGAGGCTGAGCTCGATCCAGGCTCGAGCGAGGAGACAATTCCGCGTCGTGCTGAGATGTTGCTCGCCGTTGACGACGGCGTGGGGCGAATCGTCGATGCCCTGGACCGACGTGGCATTCTGGACGAGACTTTCATCCTGTTCACGAGCGATAACGGGTTCTTCTACGGCGAGCACGGTCTCTCGATCGAGCGTCGCCTGCCGTACGAGGAGTCGATCCGAACACCCTTCATCGTGCGGTATCCGGGGGTGGCGAAAGCCGGCTCGAGGCTAGAAGAGCTGGTCGTCTCCGTCGACATCGCTCCGACGGTTCTGGATGTCGCCGGCGTTCCCATCGGGGATCACATCCAGGGCCGCTCGCTTGTGCCCTTGCTTCAGGGCAAGGCCACAGACTGGCGCCGCTCGGCCTTCATCGAGTTCTACACGTACGAGAATCCGTTCCCCTGGCTGCTCGACATGGACTACCGCGCCATCCGAACTGACCGGTACAAGTACATACACTGGATGCAGCACCCGGACGAGAACGAGCTGTACGACCTGGTCGAAGACCCTTACGAAACCCGGAATCTGATCGGCGATCCCGGTATGGCGGGCATCGTCACGGATCTGCGCGCGGAGATGGCGGCAGCTGCGCTCCGTGCGATGGGGCTCGATCGGTAGCCAGTGAGCGGGCACGGCCTTAAGCGAATTCTCGGCCTGTGGGACGGGCTCGCTGTGGGCGTCGGGCTGGTCATCGGCGTCGGTATTCTCCGCACCCCCGGCCTGATCGCCGGCTACCTGGGCGGACCCTGGCCGATTCTGCTGGTGTGGGTCGCGGGCGCTGCCATCGCGCTCGTCTCGGCGATGGTCTTCTCCGAGCTGGCCGCGATGTACCCCGAGGCCGGTGGCAAGTTCGCGTACGCCAGACAGGCATTTGGGCCGATCGGCGGCTTCGTTGCAGGCTGGAGCGAGGTCATCGTAACCCGCGGTGGCTTCCCGGCGGCATCGAAGGCCATCGTGATCGGCGAATACCTGATTCTGCTCACCGGCTTCGGGGTCATTCGGGGCTGGGCCGCGGGCGTCGTGCTGGCTTACTTCCTGCTGCACCTGCTGGGTCTTCAGGCAGGCCGCGTGTTCCAGAACATCGCGACTACGGCGAAGGTCCTTCTCATCCTGATCATCATCGGAGCGGGCTTGATCGGTGGAACGGGAGCTTCATGGACGCCCGATGCCGCCATCGATCCGGAGCGCGGATTACTGTTAGGGTTCGCGCTCGCCTACCTGTCCGTTTCGTTTACCTACTACGGCTGGGATGACGCGGTAAAGATGGCGGAGGAGATCCGCGAGCCCGGAAAGTTGCTGCCGAGGATCCTCATCCTCGGTGCGGTCGGCGTGGCGGTGTTGTACATAGCGATCAACGTCGCGTTCCTGATCTCGCTCACGCCGGCGGAGATGTCCGGGTCACCGCTCGTGGCCGCGGATGCGGTGGCGGTCGCCTTCGGCGAGAGTGGCCGCACCTTCATCACGGTCACCGCTCTAATCATTCTGATCAGCAGTCTGAACGTGAACTTCCTCAGCGTGCCACGCGTGGTGTACGGCCTGGCACGCAGCGATCTCGCGCCGGGAGGCCTGGTCAAGGTATCGGGTGTCGGCACCCCGGTCGGTGGTCTGTTGTTGATCACGGCGTTGGTCTTCCTGCTGGCGATGACTCGATCGTTCGAGTACCTGATCCAGTTCATGATGTTCGTGGCCATCTCGGTGGACACGATGATCCTCATCTCGCTCTTTCGCCTGCGAGCGTTGCATCCGCAGGAGCCGCGCCCGTACCGCGTTCCGGGTTACCCGTGGCTGCCCGTCGTCGTGGTGATCCTGTACGCGATGATCCTCGTGCTGGTCACAGCGACACAGCCGCGGCTGGCGTTGGGCGCGAGCGCCCTGTTGGCGGCGTTGCTGATTGCGGGCCTGATCTGGTCGCGGACAGGCGCAGCCCCCGATCGAAGAGCCTCGAGCTAGGGAGTGGGATAATGCCGACGTGCGCAGAAGTCGCGGCGCAAACGCTGTCAGAGCTTGGCGTGGAACGCGCCTTCGGTTTGCCAGGCGGTGAGATCCTGGACCTGGTCGAGGCGTTTCGGGCGGCCGACATCGAGTTCGTGCTGACGCGCGACGAGACCACGGCGGCCTTCATGGCGGACGTCACCGGCCAGATCCAGCGCCGGCCCAGCGTGTGCGTGTCCACGCTCGGCCCCGGCGCGCTCAACATGGCGTTGGGCGTCGCAAACGCGTACCTGGATCGCTCGCCCGTCATCGCGATCACGGCGGCGATCGCCGAGTCGGCCCGACCCTATGCCACTCACCAGAACCTGAACCTGAATGCTGTCTATCGACCGTTCACCAAGCTGTCGCTAACGCTGGACGGCGAGAATACGGCGGATAGAGTACGCTACGCTCACCGGATTGCGGCGCAGCAACGCATGGGACCGGTGCACATCGCGCTGCCCAGCGATGTCGCGCGGTCGCCCGATCGCAGGCGGGGG
>JBDHHL010000156.1:0-9308 GCA_039589375.1 Gemmatimonadota bacterium
ATGCTGATACCAGCGTGGTAGCGGATCTCGCGAGCCGCGCGTCCGCTGGTCGTGAAGATCGACGTCATGTTGCCGTAGGCGATGCGGTGAATCAGCGCCAGAGCCTCATCCAGCGAACCGACCTGGGCCAGTCCTCCCACCGGACCGAAGATCTCCTCGCGACCGATGACCAGGTCCGGGCCTACCTGATCGAAGAAAGTAGGACCGACCCAGTGTCCCTTGGGATAGGCCTTCACCATGGCGTCGCGGCCGTCGAGCAACAGCTTCGCGCCCTCGCGGACCCCCTCTCCGATGTAACCGCGGACGCGTTCGCGATGCCGAGCCGAGATCACCGGGCCTATGTCGGGATCGCCGTCGAGCGCGCAACCCAGGCGAAGCGATGCCGCCCCGTCCAGCAGCCGCTCCTTCATATCCCGATAGGCACCCTCGACCCCCACTACCACACTGCCCGCCAGGCAACGCTGTCCCGCCGAGCCGAACAGCGAGCCGAGAATCGCATCGGTCGCCTGGTCGTGGTCCGCATCGGGGAGCACGACCAGATAGTTCTTCGCCCCACCTAACGCCTGGACCCGCTTACCGCACGCCGCCGCCCCCGCATAGACCTGCTGCGCAACCGCGCTCGAGCCGACGAACGAGATCCCTTTCACGTCGGGGTGCTCGATCAGCGCGGCCGCCGCATCCCGGGCTCCGTGGACTACGTTGAGCACACCCTCGGGCAAACCCGCCTGCGCGGCCAACTCGATCACCCTCTGATGGGTCAGAGGATCCTGCTCGCTGGGTTTCAGCACGAACGTGTTGCCGGTCGCGACCGCGTAAGGCCAGAACCACATCGGGATCATAACCGGGAAGTTGTACGGCGTGATGCCGGCGAAGGCGCCCAGTGGCTGCAGCACGGTCTCGCAGTCGATCCCCGGCGCGATGTCCTCCAGTGTCGAGCCCATCATCAGCGTGGGAATCCCGCAGGCGTGCTCCACGTTCTCGATTCCCCGCCGGACCTCGCCGCGGCACTCTTCCAGGTTCTTACCGTGCTCCCGGGCGAGGCTGGTGGTCAGGGCCTCGAGGTTCTCCTCGAGCAGCATCTTCAGTCGGAAGAGGACTCGCGCCCGCTCTATTGCTGGAGTCGCACGCCAGGCCGGGAAGGCACGCACCGCGGCCTCCACGGCGGCGCCTACATCCTCCGCGCCGGAGAGTCGGACCTGTCCCAGATGCTCTCCCGTGGCCGGGTTGGTCACGGCCAGGGACTCGGAGCCCGAAGAGGCGACCCACTCGCCGCCTATGTAGTTCGCGACCGACTGGACGACGTCCGAGGCATCCGCAGTCATAGCGACCTCCGTTGAAACGCCTTGTCGGCTCAGGCCTGTCGCGCAGCTTTGACCACCGGTTGGCGCGCCGCGCGCCGCGCCGGGAAGAAGCCTCCGATCAGGCCCATCACCGCGGCGAAGACCACGCCGCGTAGCAGCAGGTCGGGCGTGACGCGGAAGGCGAACGCCACCTCGCTCATCGATGCCCAGTTGGTCGTGCTAGTCATGAGCCCGTTGAGCGGCAGCGCGAACAAGCAACCGAGAACGCCGCCGATGAGCGCGATCACCAGCGCCTCGAACAGAAACGACGAGAGGACGCTGAGCGGCCGGAAGCCGAGGGTGAGCAGCACGGCGATTTCCGGCGCCCTGGCGCTGACCGCCGCGTACATGGTGTTCACGGCGCCGAACACCGCGCCGATCGCCATGATGCCGGCGATGAAGACAGCAGCGACGTTGATAACCTTCGTGAGCAACTCCGACTGACTGGCGTAGAAGTCGTACTCGCGATGCACGCCCACCGGAAGGCGGGGATCCTCCTCCAGCGCCTGCTTGACCGACTCGAACGCCGACGGATCGCTCATGCGGAAGGTGATCGATTGGAACACCTCGCCGCGGAACGCTGGCATGAATTGCTCGTTCTCGCCCCAGATCTCAGATTCGAAGGCCGAGCCGTTTGCCGCGAAGTGGCCGACGACCCTCCAATCGCGGCTCGCGAAGTTGATCGTCTCGCCGATCTCGGTGCCGGCGAAACGACCGACGATGCTCTTGCCGACCAAAATCTCCGGAGCGCCGGAGTTGATCATGCGGCCGGCGATGATCTCCACGTTCTTGCGGACCTCGAAGGCCTGGGGACTGACGCCCCGCGCTACGACCAGGGCATCACCGCCATCCAGGCGGTCGAGGCCGACAAGCACGTAGACCTCGGGGCTGACCAACGGCCGGCCGGTCGAGCTCTCGGCGACGAAAGGCATGCCGGCGATGGTCTGTGCCGTGGAGCGGCCGAGCCCGCTGGTCAGCTCGTTGTCAGAGCCGCTCCTGACCACCAGCACGTTCTCGCGCGAGCCCGTCTCGACGATCGCCGCGCGGAACCCGCGCGAAAGGGCCATCATGGCGATGAAGACGAGGACGACCAGCGCCATCCCAAGTGCCGTGGCGAGAGTGGACACCGGGCGCTGCCGAACGCTGCGGATGTTGTAGATCAGCGGGATCTTCATGGTCACCACCTCAGGCCACGCGGCGCAGCGTATGCGCAACCGGTAGCCGCGCCGCCTGCCAGGCGGGCACGAGCCCGCTGATCAACCCCAGCAGAACCGCGATCGCCATTCCAACGCCCGCGGTGCTCAGTTTGACCTCGAACCCGGGCAGGAAGCCCATTCCCTGGAACCCCGTTCCCTCGAACAGCACTTTGGCCCCGAACACACCCAAAGCGCCGCCGACTACGGTGATGAGGGCCGCCTCGACCAAGACCAGGCCGAACAACAGTCGATCGCTGAAACCGAGCGTCTTGAGCACCGCCACCTCGCTGGTTCTCTCGCGCCCAGACATCATCATTGCGTTGGCAGCGACCAACAGAATGGCGAAGAACACGGCGATGCCGACGACGTTCATCAGCACGCCGACGTTCCCGTACATCGAAACCATCCCGCTCTGGAAGGCACGCTCGGTTTCGGTGCGGGTGGCGAAGCGCGAGTTCTCGTAGTGCTCGTCGATCGTCGCGGCGACCGTTGCGGCGAGCGATGGATCCTCGAGCTCTAAGACATACCAGCCAGGCTGCGTCCACTCCGACATCTCGTACAGGTAATCGTAGTGGAAATAGAAGGCCTCGTCGGTCCAACCGGGGATAGGTGTGTATACCGCGCGGATGGTGAACGGCCACGACTGGTCGGGGCTGTAGATCATGCTGGTCAGGTTGATCGTCTGACCGAGCCGCCAGCCGAACCGCTCCATCAAGCCGGTCCCGACCATCGCCGCGGTGCGCTCGCGCATGAACGCCTGCTTCTGGTCCTCGGGGACCACCATCTCGAAGTAGATATCGAAGTAGCCTTCGACGTCGACGCCGAAGCTGGGGAAGAAGTCCCGCGGGTCCTGGTAGATGCCGTGGAACCAGTTGCCCCAGGTCACGCGCCGCACGCCGGGCACACTGGACAGCCAGCTGTAGTACGCCTCGGGGAGCGAAAACACGACGGAGATAGCGTTCCGCACCACCATGCGCGACTCGCTGCCCACGTCTCGCGCGTCGTCCAGCGTCGTGTTCACCGACCGCAGCGCGACGAACAGGAAGAGCGCGGCCGCCACGCTGAACGTCGTCAGTATCGTGCGCCGCTTGTTGCGCATCAGATTCACCCAGACCAGCCGTGCGTACTTCATCGCGTCAGCACCCCCTTGTCCAGGTGCATGACCGCATGGCCGCGATCGGCGGCGCGCTGGTCGTGCGTCACCAGCAGGATCGTCTTGTTGAATTCGCCGTTCAGCCGCTGCATCAGGGTCAGGACCTCGTCCGCCGACTTCGCATCGAGATCACCGGTGGGCTCGTCGGCGAGGATCAGCGTCGGGTCGCTGACGATGGCGCGGGCGATCGCCACGCGCTGCTCCTGGCCGCCGGACAGCTGGCGCGGGAAGTGGTCGGCGCGGTCCGAGAGCCCTACCACGTCCAGCGCCGTGTTCACGTGCTCGCGCCGCTCTTTCTTCGACAGGGGCGTCAGCAGCAACGGCAGCTCCACATTCTGGTAAGCGGTGAGCACGGGGAGCAGATTGTAGAGCTGGAAGATGAACCCCACGTGATGCGATCGCCACGCGGCCAGCTGGCGGCGCGACATGGCCGTCACGTTCTCACCGCCGACGCTGATCGTGCCCGTCGTCGGTTCGTCCAGCCCGGCGACCAGGTTCAGCAGCGTCGTCTTGCCGCTGCCCGACGGACCCATCAGCACCAGGAACTCGCCCGCCTCGATGTCCAGGTCGATGTCCTCGAACACCGTAATCTTCTGTGTGTCCCGGTAGTAGAGCTTCGATAAGTCGCGTATCTCGAGAAGAGCCATGCCTTGGACTCCTATTGCCTGGGAGCTACCGTCACGCGAGCACCGTCATCGAGCCCCTCGGAACCCGCGACGACCACCTGCTCGCCGCCGGACAGGCCGCTGCGGATCTCACGACGTTCGCCGGTCACCGGGCCCGCCTCGACCTCGCGCCGCTCGACGCGATCGCCGCGGACGATCCAGACGACCTGAAGCCCCGCCTCGTCCTGCACCGCGGCTGCGGGAACGAAGACCCGGCGCGGAGCGGACGCCTCGGGCGCGCCGCCCTCCTCTTCGAGGAACTCGACCGTTGCCGCCATCTCCGGCAGAATCCGCAGCTCGCGCTCGACGAAGCTCACCTTCACCAGCACCGTAGCCCTCTGCCGGTCGGCCGTCGGCACGATCTGCCGCACGCGAGCCGGATAGTCGACATCGGGGTACGCATCCAGCGTGATCACCGCCGGCTGGCCGTGTCGCACGCGCGCGATGTACGACTCGTTGACGTCGACCTCGACCTCGAGCGTCTCGAAGTCGGCCATCGTGACGACGGCGCCACGGGTTAGCCCGCTGCCCGTGGCGACGGGTGCGACCACCTCGCCCACCTCGGCGTCCTTGCGCAGGATCGTACCGCTGAAGGGTGCACGTATCCGCGTGTTCCCCAGGTTGGCCCGCGCCACGCCCACGGCGGCTTCGGCCGCTGCAACCGTCGCCCGATAGCGCTCTACACGCGCCTCGGCCGTGGTCAGCCGCGCCTCGACCTGCTCGGTCTCCTGATCGGATGCCAGCCCCCGCGCCAGCAGGTCCTTCGCCCGGGCCACGTCGCGAACCAGTTGGTCGCGCTCCGCCTCGGACTCGGCCAAACCCGCACGTGTCGTGGCCAGGTCCGCCTGCCGCTGCGCCAGCACCGCGGCATAGTCCTCGGCCTCCAGCCGGGCGATGACTTCCCCCGCTTCGACCACATCACCTTCATCCACACCCAGGTACTCGAGCCGGCCGGTGATCTTGGAGGATACAGAGGCTTTCGTGCGGGCCACGACGTAGCCGTTCGCCGTCACTCCGGTGGACACGCTCGCACCGCCGCCGACCAGCTCCGCAAGAGCCACCTGCACCGGCTGGCCGCCGCGGCCACGAAGCGCGAGGAATGCCACTATAATAATGACGGCCGCGGCTGCTGCGATGTAGGCGCTCCAGCGCAGCGCGCGACTCACGCCCGGCGGTGGGCGGTCGCGATCGATGCGTAGACGCGAGAGGTCGTGGGTAGGTTCGTTCATGGTGCGAGTTTAGATCATAGGCGCTCGCGGCCCTCGGAACAACCGACCGGCTTCTGCAGGCTTTGAATTGCCAACATTGAATTGAACATCGAATGTCGAATTTCCAAGAACACTTCTTCATTATTTGCCAATCGATATTCGGTGCTCGACATTCGGCGGGGGCCAATCTGCCAGTATCGGTGTGGTCCAGTACTAGTTGACCTCCAGCGCTTGGGCCCGCGCCCACACGTGATTGGGTTTGTGTTGCAGCGCGCGAGAGAACGCGGCGCGCGCGCTTGCCCGGTCGCCCTTCCCCAGGTACCCCAACCCAAGTAGGTAGTACGCATTCGCCTGTTGCTCTCCCGGCGATCGCCGGCTGCCGAACTTCGTGAAGAACTCGAGCGATGAGCCACCCTTTAGCGATCGTAGCCGGTCCCGGGCATGAATGACTAGCGCGTCGAACAAGCGCTGCGCTTCCTCGTGCCGATCCAGTTTGCGCAACGCCATTCCCTGATAGTAGTCGAGCGCCGACCGACCACGGCTTCGGGTCGCAGTCGATGCTTTCTGGTAGAATTCCCAAGCAAGATCGGAGTCCCCTGCCGCGTCATACGCAGCGCCCATCAAGTAATAGACCTCGCACGCTCGACCCCCGTGGTAAGGCTCGGCCACCTCGAGGTTCGCCGGGTACTCGAGCGCGGCTTCGTAGTCGCTGATAGCTTCCCGGAGGCGACCAGCTCTGGCGCGCTCCCCTGCCCGCAGGAGATGAGCGTCTACGAAGGTGGTGTGGATGTTGCCCAGGCCCTCCCACCTGCGGAAATGATTCGTCCGCATGAACTCGATCGCCTCGTCATAGCGGCCGAGCTGCGTTAGTAGCACCACTTCGCGCGCAAAGGCGTCGCTGTAACCAACAATCGTCTGGTGGTGCCGCTCGAGCACCGCCAGGCGCTCAGCCGCCGAGACATCTCCCGCTTCGTACAACAGGTCGAGCTCGTACAAGAGCCTTGGGTCCTCGGCGTCGAGCTCCAAAGCCTTTTCCATTGCCGCAATCGCTTGAGGTACCTCTTGCTCCAGTTGCACGTAGGCGCGAGCGAGATTGCGGTAGACCGTTGGGATCGTCGTGCCCAGGGAACGCGCCGATTCCCACTCACGAACCGCAGCCTGCGGCTGCCGCTCGTACAGCAGGTTGCCGAGACAATACCGCGCCAAGGCGTCGTCTGGATTGTGCCGCTGGGCCGAACGCAACGCGTCGATCGCCTCGAGTCGAAACGGGAAGCAGTACTCCGCGGGCAGCTTTGACGCCTGCTCGAACAGCGCGCCGGCCGCTTCGCCGGCTCCCATCCGGGCGACGAAGTACCCGAGGAAGTAGTAGACCATGGGGTAAGTCGTCACGGCGGTGTTGTGCCGTCCGTCCGTGAGAACCGAAAGCACGTCGATCGCGTCACTCCACAACCCGGCAGCGCCGTACTCCGCTGCGATCTCGAGGAAAGGTTGGGCGTCGAGCCACGACTGTGCCTCGTGCCACGGCTTCGCGTGCTCGCTCAACGCTAACTTCGCCAGGCGGCGGGCGACGAGTCGCTCCTCGGCACGCTCGGCCTCTCTTCCGTTACCCGCAGCGCGATGGGCTTGGACCAGCTCGTGGAGCGCCCACACATCCGTGGGATACCCCTCGAGGGCAGCGAGGGCTCTAGTCGCCGCATCTTCATGTCGACCGAGATGCCGCAAGACGGCCGCCCGCATGTTGAGCGCGTTCCGGTTTCGCGCATCGGTCTCAATAGAGCGGCTCAGATGCGCGAGGGCCTTCTCGAAGTCACCTCGCAGGCAGTCGATCTGGGCGAGGCGATAGTACGCCGCCGAGTGGAACGCGCTGCTCCAGGCAGCCCGGTAGAGCGCGTCGTAAGCCTCGTCGTGTTCCCCCTGGTACTGTTTGGCCAGGCCGAGGTAGTAGTAGGCTTCGCCGTCCCTGGGGCTCGTGTGATTCTTGGTTACGCGTTCGAGCGCGGCCAGGGACCGTTCCTCGGCTTCCTGGAACAGCCCGCGCTCTAGGTGCCCAACTCCGAGCGCGATGTTCGACCGCGAGTGCCCCGGATCGCGTCGCAGCGCTTCTTCGTAATAGGCGGACGCATCGATCGCTGGGTTGTGAAACTGCTCCAGGCGCTGGCCGGCCAGGTACAACTCCTCAACGGTGGCGATGTCAGCGGGCGAAGGCGGCGGCTCCACGACCTCGGGGCTCGGGCTGCCCGCAGGCTTCTGGCGCTGGTAGCTAACCAGCTCCTGCCCTGCCGCGGTCACAAGCGACGCCCGAAGAGCCGACCGATCGGTGGCTGCGGGCAATGCCACTACCGTGACAAACGGATCGGCCGGATCGATGTCGATCGTCGCCTCGAAGAGCAGCGAGTCAGCGATTGCGAGCCGGACCCTCGCGTCTTCGTGCCTCGCCGTCGTGTGGAAGCCAATGGTGGCGGCGCCGTCCTCATCGACCTCCAGGTTGACCGCCGCTTCGAGGGTCGCGTTCTTGACTCCCCCGATGCCACGAATCGGATACCAGTATTGCCTGACGCGCTTGCTCTCGTAGGGCTGAAGCCAACTGTAGTCGGGTTGATTGTCGGAGAAGGCCCCCGCCATGAGCTCGACGTAGGGGCCATCCTCGTCCGTCAGAATCTGGTCCCACAAGCGGCCCCTGGGACCCGGTCCCCATTCCCAGAACTTCTTGCCCGGGGCGATGTGGTGGTCGGCGACGTAGACGACACCCGCATCTCTCTCGTGATCGTAGCCGGCCAGGAAGTCGTCCCGGTAGTTCCAGGCGAAGAAGGAGATCGGCGATGGATGGTTCTCCCACCGACTCAGGTCTACCCCCTCGTAGTCGATGCTGCGGTAGGAGGCCCGCGCGATGGGCCAGTCGGCGAACTCGTTCTTGCCATGATAGGCAGCGTACTCCGTGCCCGGCGGAAAGATGATCTGATACTCAGGGCCAGCATGAACCGCGGGGTTGGCCCAATAGAGAAACGAGCGCACGAACGGCGTACCGTTGTACAGCTTGATCGTCGCCTCGAAATAGGACTTGCCAGGATACACCGTGATCCCGACCGTGAAACGCAGCCGATGTCGAAGCTCCAACTCCGAGAGTAAGATCGTCTTGGCGCCGTCCGGGCTATCGGCTAGCGTGTAGTCCATCGGCATGAAGCTGCGGGACCGGTGATGGTGCGGGAAGTTCCATTCGATTCCGCCTGAGATCCACGCGCCCAGCATGCCGATCAACGCCGGCTTGATCACGTGCTGCCGGTATAGGAAGTCGTACTCGTTCGTTTTGTCCTTCGCCTCGAAGACGCGTCCGCCGATCTCCGGCAGCACACCGACCTTCACGTACTCGTTCTCGAGGTAGAGCACATTGTACGGCGTCTCGACCCGCTCATCGGTCAGCCGGTCGAGCATCGCGTACGGGAAGACGCGCCCCTGAGCTCCCTGATAGGCGCGGCCCGAGTAGAAGCGGGGGTTCGGATCGGGTGCACCGACTTTGTAGGTCGGGATCGTCAGCACCTCTTCATACGCGCTCACCGACGCGTCCGAGCGACAACCAGCGAAGGCGGTAAGGACCGAGGTACAGGCAACCAGGCATCTCCCGGTCACTCGTGCCCGCCATAGATGAGGGTGGCCTAAAGGCATCTGGGTACCGATTCCGAAGAAGTCCATGGACTTGCAGGTTCACGGGTTAGCCGCGAGAGAGTGTGGTGCGCTCACACAAGATGTCA